>NZ_DAMCTA010000004.1 GCF_032114135.1 Sphingomonas sp. | reverse complement strand
GGGCGGGGGGAGCGTCGCTCGCCTCTAGTCCTGCCGCGGCATGCCGCAAGCCGGGCGGTGCCCGGCTCCTCCACTCCGTTACGGCCCTGCGGGTGCGGCCTGCCTCTGACGGCAGGACTGCCGGTTCGCTCCTGCCGCTCCCCCCGCCCTTCCGGCGCCGGTTGCGGTGTTTTGAAAAGGAGCAGGATCATGGGTGTCAGGAATGAAAACCGGGCGAGCCTCTATGCCGAGGTGACGGGCCGGGTAATTGCCGAGCTGGAGCAGGGGCGGCTGCCCTGGGTGCAGCCTTGGGATGCGGCGGCGTGTGGGTGTGCGATGCCGGCCAATGCCGTGACCGGGCGGCGCTATTCGGGAATCAATGTGCTGATTCTCTGGGCGGCGGTGATCGAGGGGCGCTATGCCTCGCAGCGCTGGCTGACCTTTCGGCAGGCGCGGGCAGCGGGCGGTAGCGTGCGACGCGGCGAGCGGGGGACGACGATCTGCTATGCGGATCGCTTCACCCCGAAGGACGAGGTCGAGCGGGCGCGCGATGAGGATCGCGAGGCGCGGCAGCTGGCGTTCCTCAAGCGCTTCACCGTGTTCAATGTCGACCAGTGCGAGGGGCTGCCGGAGCGTCTGACGGTGGTGGCGCAGGGCGAGCCCATGGCAGAAGCCGACCGCATTCCCGCCGCGCACGTGCTGATGGAAGCGTGCGGGGCAGATATCCGGATCGGGGGTGGCGAAGCCTATTACAGCCCGAAGGGCGACTATGTCGCGGTGCCGCCGCAGCTCGCTTTCTACGACCGCATCAACTGGTATCGCACCGTGCTGCACGAGCTGGGGCACTGGACCGGACATGGCTCCCGCCTCCACCGCGAACAATCCGGCGCATTCGGCAGCGCTGCCTACGCCCGCGAGGAGCTGGTTGCCGAGATGGCGAGCGCGTTCACCTGCGCGTCGCTGACGATCCGGCCTACCGTTCGGCATGCGGATTACGTCAGCAGCTGGTTGGCGGTGCTGCGCGAGGATGAGAAGGCGATCTTCCGCGCGGCAAGCGCCGCCAGCAAGGCGGCCGATTACCTGCTCGGGTTCGTCTCGGACGAGGAGGCGGGGCAATGATGCGCTGGCTTCGACTGCGGCGGATGCGCCGCGCCTTTCGTGCGCTGCCGGAGCGAGATCGAGCAATTTTCGGATCGGTGCGGTTCGATGATTGCGATTACATCGAAACGGCCCAGCGGCATGACTGCACCGTGGAAGAAGTCGAGCAAACCGTCGCCCGCGTGCTGATCGCGCTGGGTCGAGCGGAGCGGGGCGAACAGCCATGACCGAGGCCACACCTCGTCCGGCGAAGCTGGGCCAGGTGTACGCCGCGGCATCAGCGCGTTAGGATCGATCCATGAGGACCAGCCTCGACCATCTGCCCCCAGCCAAGCAGCGCGAGCTGGAGCGTGTCGTCCAGATCCTGTTCCAGGAATTCGGCGACGCGATCGCCATTGCCACGTCGGACTGGAAGAAGCAGGCGCGCATCCTCAAGGTCATCCTCTACGGCAGCTACGCGCGCGGCGGCTGGGTCGATGAGCCCCACACCGCAAAGGGCTATCAGTCGGACTTCGACCTGCTGGTCATCGTCAACAGCGACAAGCTAACCGACCGCGTCGAGTTCTGGGCGACGGCCGAGGATCGGCTCAACCGCGAACTGGCGATCACCAAGACGCTACGCACCCCCGTCAATTTCATCGTGCACACCCTGCAGGAGGTGAACGATGGGCTGGCGCACGGGCGGTACTTCTTCATGGACGTCGCCCGCGACGGCATCGCGCTCTACGAGAGCGATCCGAGCGAACTGCACAAGCCGAAGCCCAAGACGCCGCCGCAGGCAGTGGCGATGGCCCGAGAGTATTTTGAAGAATGGCTGCCGGCTGCGATGTCACGCTTCAAGCTAGCGCGGTATGCCATGGCAGAAGGCCTCAACAAGGACGCGGCATTCGACCTTCATCAGACCGCCGAGCGCTTGTATCACTGCGTGCTGCTAGTCTGCACCTTCTACACGCCCCACGTGCATAATTTGGCCTTCCTGCGTACCCAGGCAGAGCGCATCGACCCGAGGCTGATCGACGCTTGGCCGCGCGATCAGCGCGTCGATCGCTCGCGGTTCGAGAAGCTGAAGGAAGCCTATGTGAAGGCGCGCTATTCGAAGCATTACCGCATCAGCACCGAGGAACTGACGTGGCTGGGCGAACGCGTCGAGGTGCTGGGACAGGCGGTGCAGGTGATCTGCGAAGAGCGCATCGCGGCGCTGGAGCAAGCTGCCGCCGCATGATCGTCGCGCGCCGAGGCATCGAGCCTCGGCGCGCGATTGAATTTAGGCAGTCGGTGCCGCCTTCGCGCGTGGCTTGCGCGCGGGCTTCGGGGCTGGCGTTTCAGCAGGCGCATTGCGTGCTGCGCGGCCCTTGGCACCCAGGCCGATCTTGTGCGCCATCGCGCGGCGCTGTTCCGAATAGGTCGGCGCCACCATCGGATAGTCGGCCTTCAGATTGTAGCGCGCACGATATTCCTCGGGCGTCAGACCGTGCGTGCTCAGATGCCGGCGCAGCGTCCGGTACGGCTTGCCGTCGATCAGTGAAATGATGTGGTCTTTCGAGGCCAGCGATTTGCGGACCGAGACGGCCGGCGTGAATTCTTCCGACGCAGGTTCTTCGCTCGCAACTTTCGCGCTCGCGACGCCACCTGAAAGCTCAATCACATCTGCATGCATCTTTCGCAGAAAGGTGGAGACATCGTCCATCGTCGCGCGATTGTTCGGGTTTGACAACCAGGCAATGGTGAGGTCGCTTGCGAGTTCAACGGGATCGGTATTGCTCTGCTCAGACATTCTGCGTCCCTGCTCCTTGTTTTGCGGCATGCTGCCGACAACAGGATTATAGGAGCGTGCGTACGCCGTCTGCTAAAATATGCTGGAAGGCGCGGCGACATTACTCATTCTGCAGCTGCTCGAACGCGCGACGTCCACGTCTTCGCCATAACGTAAGCGCGTGATCGCGTTGTGCGCCTTTGAGCGTGGCGGCAGCGTCGATCATCACGCCGAACAATACGGCGCGATCATCGTCGGTAAGTTCGACAAGTCCGGCTTTTGCGACCAACCCGCCCAGCTCGATCAGCTGGCGCGTTCGTTCGCGGCGCTTCACCACCCATTCCCGGGTGTCATTCCGCGCCCGCTGGGCTTCCAGCCGGTGCCGTGCCGCCGTCAGCTGCCGCAGCTGATGCCGCACGCGGACGAGCGCCACCGCGAGCTTTGCCCTGCCGCTGAAAGAAGTCAGCGCCACGCTGGCGCCAGTCCTCCCGTGCGATCATGTCGGACGCGCTAACAGCGGCGAGCAGCGCGCCCGCCAGTTGCTCGACTGCCAGCGCATCGGCACCGGTCGCGACCACCAGTTCGCCGAGCTGCTGGAGCTTGGCTTGTTTGAGCTGTCGCGCCTTGTTGTCGAGCGCCTTCAGCTCCGAATCGAAGTCACGTGGTTTGCGCATCGAAACCTCCAGAGTTGATGGGTGATGTTTCGTGATTTAGGAACTGCGTCGATCAGCGCAAATGTCGTGAAACATCTTGGGATGATCACGTCGCGAAAAAGATGAAATCTTTTGAGGGCGCGCTTATACGTCGAGCCGACGTCGCTTGTTTTGGTGTAAGTGAGTGTCGCTATGGCGATCTACCATTTCTCGGCCAAGATCATCAGCCGCGCCAGCGGATCGTCGGCGCTGGCCGCTGCCGCCTATCGCTCCGCCTCGCGGCTCCACGACCAGCGGCTCGATCGGGATCACGACTTCTCGAACAAAGCGGGCGTGGTGCATTCCGGAGTGCTGCTGCCGGACGGCGCGCGCGAGTATCTCGCCGATCGGGAGAAACTGTGGAATGCCGTCGAAGCGGTGGAGCTGCGCAAGGACGCGCAGCTTGCCCGCGAGATCGAATTCGCGATCCCGCGCGAGCTGAACCAGGCCGAAGGCATTCGGCTCGCGCGCGAGTTCGTCCAGGAAGAGTTTGTGAACCGCGGGATGGTCGCTGATCTCAATGTGCATTGGGATGTCGGTGCTGATGGCGAAGCGAAGCCGCATGCCCATGTCATGCTGGCATTGCGCGAGGTGGATGCCGAGGGTTTCGGCAAGAAGAACCGCGACTGGAACCGCACCGACCTTCTGGAGAAATGGCGCGAGAGCTGGGCCGGCCACGTCAATGCGCGATGACGTGCTCCCCTGAAACTCCTCCAGTTTGAGGTAGAGTCCTCGATCAAGGAGGACGAAGATGAAGCGCAGCAGGTTTTCAGAAGAGCAGATCATCGGGATTCTGCGCGAGCAGGAGGCCGGGTCGTCGACGGCAGACGTGTGTCCGAAGCACGGTGTAAGCAGCGCGACGTTCTACAAGTGGAAGGCGACGTATGGCGGCATGGACGTGTCGCAGGCGCGCAAGCTGAAGGTGCTCGAGGACGAGAACGCGCGGCTGAAACGGCTGCTGGCCGATGCGATGCTCGACAATGCGGTGCTGAAGGAAGTTGCCGCAAAAAACTGGTGAAGCCTGCCGCTCGCCGAAGGGCTGTCGAGGACGTGCGGCAGATCTTCGGCATCAGCGAGCGTCGGGCATGCGCCATTCTGAGCGTGGATCGGTCGTCGATGCGCTATGCGCATCGGCGTGGTGATGATGGCGACCTGCGGTCGCGGCTTCGCGAGATCGCGCTTGAGCGCCGTCGGTTCTGCTATCGGCGGCTTGGGATCATGCTGGCCCGAGAAGGGATCGTCATGAACCACAAGAAATTGCTGCGGCTGTATCGCGAGGAGAATCTGCGGGTCCGTCGTCGCCGCGGCCGCAAACGGGCGATGGGCACGCGGGCGCCGATGGCGCACCCGCAGGGGCCGAACCAGCGGTGGAGCCTGAACTTTGTGAGCGATACGCTGGTGTGCAGCCGGCGCATCCGCATCCTTGCCGTCGTCGACGACTTCACGCGGGAGAACCTGGCACTGGTGGTGGATACCTCGCTGTCGGGCGCTCGTGTCGCTCGCGAGCTCGACGCGATCATCGCGGTGCGCGGCAGGCCCCTGATGATCGTCAGCGACAACGGGACCGAACTGACCAGCCTGGCGATCCTGCGCTGGGCGCAGGACCGGCAAATCGAGTGGCATTACATCGCGCCGGGCAAGCCGCAGCAGAATGGCTACATCGAGAGCTTCAACGGTCGCTTGCGCGACGAGTGCCTGAACGAGACGCTGTTCGCCTCGCTGAGCCATGCCCGCTCGGTGCTGAGCAACTGGCGAAACGACTACAATCATGTGCGGCCGCATAGCGGCATAGGCGGGCTGACGCCTGCCGATGCCGCCAAGCGCGTTGTGCAAACCCACCCGCCAGGGCATCCTGGCAGCCCCGGACTCTACTTATGAGTGGAGGAGAAAAGGGGAGCACGTCAGCGACTGGCGGAACTGGATATCGATGCACGGGTCGATCACCGCTCGTTGGAAGCGCAGGGTATCGATCTCGAACCGCAGCACAAGATCGGTCCGGCAGCGGCGCGGATGGTCAGACAGGCGCTCACCTCCGAGCGGCTGGAAGAGCATCACGGGATCGCGCACGCTAATGGTGAGAAGCTGCTCGCCAGTCCGGCGCTAGCGCTCGATGCGATCACCCGCACCCAAGCGACCTTCACCACGCGCGATCTGGCGATGTTCGTGCATCGCCATAGCGAAGGGAAGGAGCAGTTCGATCAGGTGATGGCGGCGGTGCGCGCGGTGCCCGAACTGGTGAAGCTGGGCAAGGACAGACGCGGCGAAGACCGCTTCACCAGCCGCGACATGATCGAAACCGAAGCCCGGTTGGAGCGGGCAACCGTAAAGCTCGACGCCAGCCGTAACCATGGCATGGACGAGCAGCATCGCAAGCTCGCCTTGGCGCGCGCAGAGATGCGCGGACTGGTGTTGTCGAGCGAGCAGCGCAGCGCCTTCGATCATGTCACCAGTGGCAAGGACCTGGGCGTTGTCGTCGGCTATGCCGGCACCGGCAAATCGGCGATGCTTGGCGTCGCCCGCGAAGCGTGGGAGCGCGCTGGCTATCAGGTGCAGGGTTTGGCGCTTTCGGGCATCGCCGCGGAGAATCTGGAAAGCGGCTCAGGCATCGCGTCGCGCACCATTGCCAGCATCGAGCATCAATGGGAGCAAGGGCGCGAACTGCTGACCGACAGGTCGATCCTGGTGATCGACGAAGCTGGCATGATCGGTACGCGCCAGATGGAGCGGGTGATCGCCGAAGCCGAGAAGCGCGGCGCCAAGGTGGTGCTGGTCGGCGATCCCGAGCAGCTCCAGGCAATCGAGGCCGGCGCCGCGTTCCGCTCGGTCGCAGAGCGGCACGGCGCCATCGAGATCACCGACATTCGCCGGCAGCGCGAAGACTGGCAGCGGCTGGCGACGCGTCAGCTCGCGACCGGGCGCACCACAGAGGCGCTGGAGGCCTATGCCGGTGCCGGCATGGTCGTCGACTCGGACACGCGAGTCGAGGCTCGAACGGCGCTGATCGCGCGCTGGGACCAAGAGCGGGTCGCCGATCCGGGTGCGTCACGCGTGATTCTCACGCACATGAACCAAGAATGCGATGAACTGAATGCGCTGGCCCGGGATGCGATGAAACGCAGTGGGTCCTTAGATGCTGATATTGCTGTCGAAACCACCCGCGGAGAACGCTTGTTCGGGGCTGGCGACAGGGTCATGTTCCTGCGCAACGAACGCAGCCTGGGTGTGAAGAATGGTAGTCTCGGCACCATCGAACAGGTCGATCACGCCCGCATGGCGGTGCGGCTCGACGATGGCCGCCAAGTCGCTTTCGACCACAAGAACTATGGCGACGTCGCCCATGGCTATGCTGCAACCATTCACAAAGCGCAGGGTGTCACCGTTGACCGCGTCCATGTGCTGGCGACGCCAGGGCTCGACCGGCAAGCTGCCTATGTCGCCCTGTCGCGGCACCGCGATGCGGTGCAGCTCCATTATGGCCGTGACGATTTCGCTGACCAGCGCAAACTGGCACGCACGCTGTCGCGCGACCGGCCGAAGGACAATGCGCTCGACTATGAGACCGCCGCCGAGCGCTTCGCCGCCCGGCGCGGTGTCAAACGGTCGCGCATCCTCGACACGCTTGCCAAGGAGCCACTCGCCGAACCCGAGCACAGCGCGCCTGCACCAGCACGGCGCCGCGGCATGTTCGCCGGGTTGCGGCTGTCCATTCCCGAGCCCGAACGGACACCAATCAAGCTGCGCTTCGATGGGCTCAAACTCTCGGTGCCGGCGGCTGCGGCCGAGACATCCGCAACCCAGAAGCTGGAGCGGGCGGTCGAAGGCTATGCGCGTGCCGTGCAGGATGCGGATCGCATGACCGGCCAGGGCCGTGCGCCGCTCGAAGTTCAGAAGGCCGCGCTCACGCGCACCGCCGAGGCGGTCAACGCGCTGCATCCCCACGGCGCCCATGATCTCGAGGCGGCATTCCAGCGAACGCCGGGGCTGATCAGCGAAGCCGCCAATGGCCGCACCGCCAATGCCATTCGCCAGATGCAGCTGGAGGCCGAGGTGCGTACCAATCCGGAGATGCGGGCAGACCGGTTCGTGCAGGCCTGGCAGCAGCTTCAGGCGCGACGGGGCAAGCTGAGCGGGTGGGAGAATGAAGAGAAGCGCGCAGGTGTCGAGAATGCCATGCGTTCGATGGCGAAGGGGCTGGAGAAAGATCCAGTGCTCGGCGCCGCCCTCAGCCGCAGGGGGAGTCAGCTGTTCGGGCGGCAGTGGTCGCCTGAATGGGCACCGGGCAGCCGCGATGGCGGTGTCGCCCGCACGCTCGGCGATGACGCCCGCACCCGCTCGGTCATCCGGCAGCTCACCTTCTCGATCGATCGCGATCGGGGCCTTGGGATTGGAATGTAGCCATGGGTATCCACGAGCCTACCGCTGAAGCAGACCAGACCGTCCAGGCGTTCAACGACATGTCGCGCAAGCTGGCCGGGCTGACTGCTGCGGTTGATGGCTTCGTGGCCCGGCAACAGGAACTGCACGCGCGCGACTACGGGCCGGATCTGGAGAAGATCCGCGACGGCTACGACAAGGTGTGCGGCGCGATCAACATCCTCGCCAAGCGCCCGGCAATGACGCTAACGCCGCAGGATATAGCGAAGCAGATTGAAGCTGCTGGCACGCAGGAGCGTGCGGATGATCATCGGGCGTGGACGGGCGCCAGCCACGCCCTTGCCAACATGGTACAGGAGCTGAAGGGGATGGTCGCGTCGGCCCGTTCCGCGGAGACCCAGCAGCTGTGGATCGCGGGGGCAGCCGCTTTGGCACTAGTGATAGGCTTCGCGTTTGGCACTGTTGTGCCACCGGTTATCGCCCAACTCGCGCCCGAGAGCTGGCATTGGCCAGAGGGGCGGGCTGCAGCAATGCTCAGGCGCACGCCCTGGGACGCGGGTGTTCGACTAATTCAGGTTGCCAACCCGCAGCAGGCGCGGGCGTTGGCCGACGCCGCTCAGCTCACGAAGGACAATGCGGATGTGCTTACAGCATGCCGGAAACGTGCAGAGCAGCTCAGTGCTCCAGTAAAGTGCTCCATCCAGATTTACTAAGCGAAGATCGATTGAGGCGGTCTTGATTGCCGCCAGGTGCAATGCCAGGCTTCCTCAATTGGAATCGCGCTATGCCGTGGCAGCGGAGTGCGCGCGGAGCACGCCTTCCGGCGTCACGCTGACCTCGCGGATGTCCCCGCTCGATGAAGCCAGCAGTTCACGGTTGCTCGCGTGCGGCCCACTTTCTATTCCGCTGCCGCAGGCATGCACGAGGTCTACGGAGTGCAAATGCTAATCCCTTCAAAGGCATAAAAACGAGAACTTTCAAAAAGTTTTCGCCGATTTAACCATAAGGTCAGCGGGGCGCCTAAAATGGGGGGAGCAGGGTTTACGGGTCTCGCAGCGCCTCCATGGCTCCGACGCGATCAGGGGACTGCCGCCGTCCAGTTGCGATCATGGGCCGCCAGCACGCGATCGCAGGCTTTGAGCTGGAAAAAGGATCAAGAGCCGGGGTTCCGATGAAAAGTGCTACCAAGACGAAGAAGCTGCAGACTGAAGAGCAGGGCGCGCAGGTGAATGGCGCTATGCCACTTTACGATGCTCCCCAGGCCGTGCACAGCGTTACACATCGGGAAGTTTCGGTTCGCACGGGCGAGGGTACGTTCACGTTCGCAGAAAAGGCGCCGATCATCGAAGTGACTGTCGATGAGTTTGAACGCGCCAGCCTCGACTTTCCCATTGTATTTGTTGGTGAGGCCCTCCAGCCGTTTGCCGTCATGGGTCTTGAAGCAGATAAAAACCAGTTCGTGAGCGCGGGGGGCTATCGTCCGGGCGTGTACGTTCCTGCTTATCTGCGTCGCTATCCGTTCGTGTTTGCACGGGATGAGGGCAGTGAAGCCCTGATCCTCTGCCTCGACCATGCTTCGGATCGTGTGGTGAAGGCAGGTGATACGGGGGCCATGCCGCTGTTCGACGGCGACGAGCCGACCGCGCTTACCCGTCAGGCAATCCAGTTTTGCGAGAACTATGAAGCGGCGCGTGCGCGCACGTCGGTTCTCGTCGGGCTGCTGCGCGAGCTCGATCTGCTTGCGGCGCGTCAGGCGACCCGTGAGGGTGCCGAAGGCGAGGGAGCTACGCTGCTGCTCGAATATCAAACGATCGATGTGGCGAAGCTTGATGCGCTGGACGCGGATGGCTTTCAGCGGCTGCGTGCAGCCGGTGCGCTACCGGCGATCTATGCACAGCTTGCCTCCCAGGCCAATTGGCAGGTGCTCGCGGTGACCCGCCCGGCAGCCTGAAGCGCGATCGGAACTTTACCTTCTGCGGATCAGCGCCGCAGCTGTTATTAATTCTATAAAGCATTGAGAACTCGAGATTTACGCCGCGCGTGCAACGCGCGCGGCGTAGCCGAGACGATCTAGGCGTGTGCGTGGTCGCCCCGTCGGGGATGGCCTGTGCCCTCATGGGCCGCGCCCGCCGAGTTGGGGGAATACCGTGGTAGCAGTAGTTGGTGGGTCGTCCGAAGCGCTCTTCGGACGTACGGCGGTCGTCAAGTCTTGGCGCTCGGGCACGTCGGTCGCAGCCGTTGCGGCGGCCCTCATGTTGAGCGGCTATGCATCGGCTCCTGCCGCAGCGGCGCAGTCGACGCCCACGCCGTCTCCAGCACCGACGCCAACACCTGCGCCGCCTCCCGCGATCGTGCTGCCGCCGGTCGGATCGCAGGTGCTTAATCCGGCTACTGGACTCTACGAGACCGTCACCGAAGTCCAGCCGCCGATGATGGTGACGACGGACCAGAACAACGTGATCGTCGTCGCGAATCAGGTCGGCCAGACGTTCAGCGTCACCGACGACAGCGGCACCACCAACTACACCGTCACGGCCGTGACGCTCGACAGCAACGGCCGCACCACCGCCGTGGACCTCACCAACGCAGCCGACGGCAACGTCAGCAAGACCGATATCGTGACGTCCATCGCGCCTGCGACCGACGCGACAAGCGCGAATCCGGTCAGCTTTCCCTCCGGTGGCACCGGCGAGCACCTGTATCGGTACGTCTCCCGCGGCGGCAATGGCGGCAACGGCCATATCGGCGCGCTGTTCATCAAGGCCGGCAACGGCGGCGGGGGCGCAAACGGCGGCGCGGTCAACCAGACGCTGAATACGAGCTACGGGGACATCGTCTCGCATAGCGACAACACCGCCGGCGTGATCGTCCAGAGCATCGGCGGCGATGGCGGCAAGGGCGGCAACGGCTATCTCGGATCGAACGGCGGCCGCGGCGGGACGGCCGGCGTGGGCGGCAATGTCGATTTCACCAGCAACGCCAAGGTCACCACCGACGGCACCAAGAGCTACGGCATCCTTGTCACGAGCTCGAGCGGCAAGGGCGGCAACGGCGGCAGCGGCTTCCTGTCGAGCGGCGGCAGCGGCGGCGGTTCGCCGGGGCGCGGCGGCAATGCGACGGCAACCAATAACGGCCAGGTCGCCACGGCAGGCGACGGCTCGGTCGGCATCTACGCACAGAGCCTGGGTGGCTCCGCCGGCAACGGCGGCGGCAGCCTGGGCATCGTCGCGTCGGCAGGCGGCGGCAGCTTCGGTGGCATTGGCGGCAACGCCCAGGTCAATCAGAACGGCGCGGTCCAGACGAGCGGCGTCGGTTCGCACGGCGTTTACGCACAATCCATCGGAGGCTCGGGCGGCGACGGCGGCGGCGGCGGCGGCCTGTTCGCCAGCGGCAGCAACGGCGGCGCGGGCGGTGCCGGCGGCACGGCCATCATCACGGCCGGCAGCAGCTCCTCGACCTGGACCCAGGGCGATTATTCGCACGGCCTGTTCGCGCAATCGGTGGGCGGCGGCGGCGGCAATGGCGGTGTCACCGCCGGGGCCATCGCGCTTGGCAGCACCGGCAGCCAGGGCAGCAACGCGGGGACGGTGAGCATTACCGCCGCAGACGGCGCTTATGTTCAGACCGACGGCCTGGGTTCCTACGGGATCATGGCGCAGTCGATCGGCGGCGGCGGCGGCAGCGCCGGCGTCACCGCCGGGCTCGCGAGCCTCGGCGGCGGCGGCGCAGGCGGCGGCAATGGTGGCACCGTGACGGTTAATACCGGCGCGACGATCGTCACCAATGGCATCGACGGCAAGGGCATCTTCGCGCAGTCGGTCGGCGGTGGCGGCGGGTCCGCATCGGGCACGGGCGGCCTCGTATCGCTGGGTGGTTCCGGAGCCGGGGGCGGCGATGGCGGTAGCGTCAACGTGACGCAATCCGGCGCCGGATCGATCACCACCAACAAGGACTGGGCCGACGCAGTCTTCGCGCAGTCGGTGGGTGGCGGCGGCGGCAACGGCTCGGGCGCGGCAGGCCTTGCTGCACTAGGCGGCAGCGGCGGCAGCGGCGGACGCGGCGGCCTTGTTTCGGTGTCCAACGCCGGGGAACTGCGTACACGCGGCAACGACGCGCGCGGCATCTTCGCGCAATCGGTTGGCGGCGGCGGCGGCAACGGCGGCAGCGGTGGTGGGATCGTCGGCATTGGCGGCAGTGGCGCGGGCACCAGCCCGGGCGGCACGGTCGCCGTCAACAACTCCGGCGCGATCTTCACGCGCGGCATCAATTCCACCGGCATCGTCGCGCAGTCGATCGGCGGCGGCGGCGGCAATGGCGGCACCTCGTCGGGTCTAATTTCGATCGGCGGCAGCGGCGGCGGCGGCGGTGCGGGCGGCGCGGTCAGCGTGGCAAACAGCGGCACGATCACCACCAGCGGCAAGAACGCGCTTGGCATCATCGCCCAGTCCGTGGGCGGCGGCGGCGGCAATGGCGGCACCAGCGGCGGCGTGCTCGCGATCGGCGGCGCAGGCGGCGACGGTGGCGTCGGCGGCAAGGTCAACGTCAACCAGACCGGTCTCGTCTCGACCTCGGGCGACGACGCGATCGGCATTTTCGCACAGTCGATCGGCGGCGGCGGCGGCAACGGCGGCGGCGCCGTTTCGGCCGGTGCTTTCGTCAGCGCGGCCTTTGGTGGTTCCGGCGGCGGCGGTGGCGCGGCAGGTGCGGTCTGCGTCAACACGGACCCCAGCTGCTCAGTCGCTTCCTCCAGCGCGGGCGCGGCTTATATCCAGACGTTTGGCGACCGTTCGACCGGCCTGTTCGCCCAGTCGGTGGGTGGCGGCGGCGGTAATGGCGGCTTCGCAATTTCGTCCTCGGTTGGAATCGGCGCATCGGCGTCGATGTCGTTCGGCGGTTCCGGCGGCGCGGGCGGCAGCGCCGACAAGGTGGTGATCGGCCTGCAGGGCACGATCTCGACCGAAGGCAAGCTCTCCAACGGCATCTTCGCGAGCTCGGTAGGCGGCGGCGGCGGCAATGGCGGCTTCTCGGTCGCCGCGAATGCGTCGCTCGGCGGCGCGATGACGATGAGCTATGGCGGTGCCGGCGGCGTCGGCGGTGCCGGCAATCTGGTGACGATCAACAGCTCGACCGACATCACCACGGGCGACGATCAGTCGCGCGGCATCTTCGCCCAGTCGGTGGGCGGCGGCGGCGGCAATGGCGGCTTTGCTGCCAGCGCCGGCCTGGGGGGCCTGGGTGCGGTCACCAGCACCTTCGGCGGCGTCGGCGGTGCCGGATCGGACGGTGCGGCCGTCAACGTCGCCTCGGTCGGTACGATCGCTACCAAGGGCTCGCAGTCCGACGCGATCTTCGCCGAGAGCATCGGCGGGGGCGGCGGCAATGGCGGCTTTGCAGTTGGCCTGGCGGGCGGCGGCGTTGCCGGCGCGGCCTTCACCTTTGGCGGTGGCGGCGGCAATGGCGGCAAGGCCGGCATCGTCACGGTCTCGTCCCAAGGCCCATTGTCCACCGACGGGCTCGACGCCAAGGGTATCTTCGCCCAGTCGGTAGGCGGCGGCGGCGGTAATGGCGGCTTCGCGGTCTCCGCGGCAGGCGGCGGCGCCGGCGGTATTTCGGCCGCGTTCGGCGGCAGCGGCGCCAATGGCGGCAGCGGCGCGGCGGTGATCGTCGGCAACAATGGCGGCATCCACACCAATGGAAGCCTGTCCTACGGCATTCTCGCCCAGTCGGTCGGCGGCGGCGGCGGCAATGGCGGTTTTGCCGCCAGCCTTGCCGGCGGCGGCATCGGCGCGGCGGCGCTTGCGATGGGCGGTAGCGGTGCCAATGGCGGCCGCGGCGACACCGTACGGGTGGATTCGGCGGGCAGCATTGCGACGAACGGCGTCTCGGCGGCCGGCATTCTTGCGCAGTCGGTAGGCGGCGGCGGCGGCAATGGCGGCATGGCGCTTTCGGCCAGCGGCGGCTGGGCTGGCGGCGTCTCGCTCGCGTTCGGCGGCGGCGGCGGCAATGGTGGGTCGGCGAGCGCAGTCACGCTAAACAGCCAGGGCGACGTCACGACGAACGGGGCCAGCTCGCAGGGGCTTTTCGCCCAGTCGCTGGGCGGCGGCGGTGGCAATGGCGGCGGCACGATCACCGCCGCGGGCGGTCAGGGCGGCGGCGCCGCGCTGAGCTTCGGCGGTTCGGGCGGCAATGGCGGCGCGGCCGGCGCAGTCGCGCTCGCCTCGACGGGCAACATCAAGACAAACGGCGCCAATGCCGATGCGATCTTCGCGCAGTCGCTGGGCGGCGGCGGCGGCAATGGCGGCTTTGCTATCTCGATCGCGGGGGGCCAATTCGGCGCCCTTAGCGCTTCGATGGGCGGCAAGGGCGGTGCGGGCGGCACCGCTTCGAACGTCGGCGTGCAGTCCGCCGGCGACCTCTCCTCGTCCGGCGACTTCGCCACCGGCGTGCGTGCGCAGTCGATCGGTGGCGGCGGCGGCAATGGCGGCTTCGCGATCAGCGCCTCGGGCGCGCAGTTCGGCGCGGTGTCGCTGAGCTTTGGCGGATCGGGCGGCAGCGGCGGCACGGCGGGCAACGTAACGCTCGCTTCGACCGGCGTGGTCCAGACCGACGGCAGCAATGCGCAGGGCCTGTTCGCCCAGTCGGTCGGCGGCGGCGGCGGCAATGGCGGTTTCTCGGTCAGCGCGTCGGGCGCGCAATATGGCGCGGCGTCGCTCAGCTTCGGCGGATCGGCCGGCAATGGCGCACGTGCGGGCAGCGCAAGCCTGACCAATAGCGGTGGCATCCTCACGCGTGGCGACTTCAGCGCAGGCGCGCAGGTTCAGTCGATTGGTGGTGGCGGCGGCAATGGCGGCTGGTCGGCAAGTGCTGCCGGCGGCCAATATGGCGCGGTGGGCCTTGCCTTTGGCGGCGCGGGCGGCGGCGGCGGCGCGGCGGGCAATGTCAGCCTCGCTTCGATCGGCCCAATCGGCACGATGGGCGCGCAGTCGAACGGCCTGTTCGCGCAGTCGATCGGCGGCGGCGGCGGCAATGGCGGCTTCGCGGCAAGCGCGGCGGGCGCCCAATATGGCGCGGCGTCGCTTTCCTTCGGCGGCGGTGCCGGCAGGGGCAGCGACGCGGGCAGCGTCATCCTCACCAACAGCGGCGCGATCCAGACCTTGGGCGCGCTCTCCAACGGTATTCTCGCCCAGTCGCTCGGCGGCGGCGGCGGCAACGGCGGCTTCTCGGTCGCGATCTCCGGGGCGCAATATGCGGCGCCGGCGCTCGCACTGGGCGGTGCCGGCGGCAATGGCGGCAAGGGCAGCGCAGTTTCGGTCGATTCGACCGGCGCGATCCAGACCGCGGGCGCCATGGCCTATGGTATCCTCGCCCAGTCGCTGGGCGGCGGCGGCGGCAATGGCGGATTTGCGATCTCCGGCTCGCTGACGGCGAGCGGCAACGGCCTGTCCGCGGCGATCGCAGTCGGCGGCAAGGGCGGCCTGGGCGCGACTGCGGGCAATGTCCATCTGGGCAGCACCGGCGATATCGTGACCAGCGGCGCGGCGGCGGTCGGCCTGTTCGCCCAGTCGGTCGGCGGCGGCGGCGGCAATGGCGGTTTCGCCGGCGCGCTTTCGGCGTCGCAGGGCAATGCGGTGGGCGTCGGGATCGGCGGTTCTGGCGGCAGCGGCAATGCGGCGGGCAATGTCCAGCTCGCCTCGATCGGGAATGTCGCCACCTTCGGCGACAACGCGGCCGGCATCCAGGCCCAGTCGATCGGGGGCGGTGGCGGCAATGGCGGTTTCAGTCTGACGCTCAGCGCGACGATGAAGGGCCAGTCGATCGGCCGCAACGAAGGCGGCACTGGCGGCAGCGGCGGCATGGCCGGTACGGTTGATCTTGCCAGCACGGGCACGGTGCAGACCAGCGGCAACCTCTCCAACGGCATCTTCGCCCAGTCGGTGGGCGGCGGCGGCGGCTCGGGCGGCTTCTCGGTTGCGCTCGGCGTCTCGATGAAGGGCAGCGCCGATACCCAGGGCATCGGCGGCAATGGTGGCAGCGGCAATGACGCCGCGGCGGTGACCGTGCAGGCCGACACCGGGGCGACCCCGGCGATCGCCGGCTATTCGGTGGTTACGCGCGGTGTAGGTGCCAATGGCATCTTCGCCCAGTCGGTGGGCGGCGGCGGCGGTTCGGGTGGCTTCGCGGTGGGCGGCGCCTTCTCGGCCGATGACGATGCGACCTCGAACCAGGTCGGCGGCGGCGGCGGCGCGGCGGGCAATGCCTCGACCGTGAGCGTGAGCAACACCGGCCAGATCGCGACCGTGGGCGCGACGGCAAACGGCATCTTCGCCCAGTCGGTGGGCGGCGGTGGCGGCAATGGCGGCTTTGCCGTCGGCGCCGCGGTTTCGATCAAGAAGAATGCGAGCTCCTCGGTGGGCGGCGGCGCCGGCGGTGCTGCGGGCCAGGCGGATGCGGTGCAGGTCGACACGACCGGTCTGATCACCACGCTGGGCGATGCGGCCAACGGCGTGCTCGCGCAGTCGGTGGGCGGCGGCGGCGGTTCGGGTGGTTTCACCGTGAGCGCGTCGTTCAGCTCCGAAGGCGATGCCGCGAGCGACAGCGTCGGCGGTGGCGGCGGCTCGGGCGGCGATGCCGGCAGCGTCACGGTCTCTGCGCGGAACGGCATCACCACCAAGGGCAAGAATGCGAACGGCGTCTTCGCCCAGTCGGTGGGCGGCGGCGGCGGCTCGGGCGGTTTTGCGGTCGGCGCGGGCTTCTCGGTCAAGGGCAATTCGGAATCCAAGGTCGGCGGCGGCGCGGGCTCGCTCGGCGGCGTTGCCGGCGACGTTCGCGTCACCACCAGCGGCGCGATCTCTACCGACGGCGCAACCGCCAACGGCATCTTCGCGCAGTCGATCGGCGGCGGTGGCGGCAATGGTGGCTTCGCCGTCGGCCTCGGCTTCTCCAGCCAGGGCGACACGACCTCGTCATCCGTCGGCGGTGCCGGCGGCGGCGGCTCGATCGCGGGCGCGGTTCAGGTCGATGCGGCGAGCGACATCCACACCCGCGGCGCGGCCGCGAACGGCGTGCTTGCCCAGTCGATCGGCGGCGGCGGCGGTACCGGCGGGTTCAGTGCGGGCGCCGGCATCTCGCTGGAAGGCAAGGCGGAATCCTCGGTCGGCGGCGGCGGTGGCGGTACCGGTTCGGATGCCGGCAACGTTGCGGTGCGGGGCGCGGGCGTGATACTCACCGAGGGCGCGGACGCGAACGGCGTGTTCGCCCAGTCGGTGGGCGGCGGCGGCGGCAGCGGCGGCTTCTCGGTCGGCGCGGCCTTCTCGACCAAGAATGAATCGGCGAGCGACAGCGTCGGCGGCAATGGCGGCGGCGCCGGCAATGCCGGCACGGTACTGGTCGATCTCAGCGGCGCTATCGGCACCAGCGGCGCGAATGCGGCGGGCATCCTCGCCCAGTCGATCGGCGGCGGCGGCGGCAAGGGCGGTTTTGCGGTCGGCTTTGGCGCGTCGCTCGAGGGCGATACCAAGTCGTCGGTCGGCGGCGGCGGCGGCGGCACCGCCGGTAACGGCGCGAACGTCACCGTCGCGCAGGCCGGCACGATCGTGACCGGCGGCGACGATGCGGCGGGCGTGTTCGCTCAGTCGGTCGGCGGCGGCGGCGGTTCGGGCGGCTTCTCGGTCGGCGCAGGCTTCAGCTCCAAGGGCGGCGCGGCGTCGAGCAGCGTCGGCGGTGCGGGTGCGGGCGGCGGCGATGCCGGCGACGTCTCCGTCACGGTCAATGGCGATATCGGCACCAGCGGACGCCTGTCGCACGGCATCTTCGCCCAGTCCGTGGGCGGCGGCGGCGGCAACGGCGGCTTCTCGGTCGGCGCGGGCTTCAGCCTCGAGGGCGATTCCAGCTCCTCGGTCGGCGGCGGCGCGGGCGGCGGCGGCGGCAATGCCGGCGCGGTCGACGTGGCCGGCAGCGGCGTGATCGTCACCAAGGGCAGCTCGGCCAATGGCGTGTTCGCCCAGTCGGTGGGCGGCGGCGGCGGTTCGGGCGGCTTCGCGGTCGGCGCGGACTTCTCGTCCAAGGGATCGGCGGCGAACGAGACGACCGGCGGCAGCGGCGGTGCCGGTGGGCGCGGCAGCACCGTCACGATCGATCGCAGCGGCGGCATCTCGACGCTGGGCGACAGCGCCAACGGCATCTTCGCCCAATCGGTGGGCGGCGGCGGCGGCAAGGGCGGCTTCGCGGTCGGCCTGGGCTTCAGCCTCGAAAGCGACGCGGAATCCAAGGTCGGCGGGGGCGGCGGCGGTGCCGGCAACACTGCGGCGGCCGTTTCGGTCACGCAGAACGGCGCGATCCTCACCAGCGGCGTCAGCGCCAACGGCATCTTCGCCCAGTCGGTGGGCGGCGGCGGCGGCTCGGGCGGCTTCTCGGTCGGCGCGGCCTTCTCGTCCAAGGGCGCTGCCTCCAGCAGCAGCGTCGGTGGCGAAGGCGGTATCGGCGGCACCTCGGGTGACGTGACCGTCGTGCAGTCCGGCGACATCGCCACGGTGGGCGTGCTCGCCAACGCGATCCTCGCCCAGTCGATCGGCGGCGGCGGCGGCTCGGGCGGCTTTGCCGTCGGTCTTGGCGCCGCGATCAGCGGCGCAGCGGAATCGACGGTCGGCGGCGGCGGTGGCGGCACCGGCGGCGATTCGGGCGCGGTCAGCGTCACCGCGAACGGCGTGTTCACCACCAAGGGCTTCAACGCGGCTGGCATCTTTGCCCAGTCGGTGGGTGGTGGCGGCGGCGTCGGCGGCTTCGCCGTGGGCGCAGGCCTCTCTTCCGACGGCGGTGCGGCGAGCGCGAGCGTCGGTGGCGCCGGCGGCGCGGGCGGCAGCGCCTCCAGCGTCACGATCGGACACACGGGCGGCATTCGCACCGAAGGCGTGCAGGCCAACGGCATCTTCGCCCAATCGGTGGGCGGCGGCGGCGGCGTCGGCGGCTTCGCGGTCGGCGCGGGGGCGTCGCTCAAGGCCGATGCCAAATCGAGCGTCGGCGGCGGCGCCGGCGGTGCGGCGGGCAGCGCTTCGGACGTGACCGTTACCCAGAAGGGCGTCGTCGTCACCAAGGGGGATAGCGCCAATGGCGTGCTCGCCCAGTCGGTGGGCGGCGGCGGCGGCGTCGGCGGCTTCTCGGTCTCGGCGGCGCTGTCGTCGGATGGCGGCGCGTCTTCGGATTCGACCGGCGGGGCCGGCGGTTCGTCGGGCAATGCCGGCAAGGTCGAGGTCAGCGTCGAAGGCGACATCCAGACGGACGGCGCCCATGCACGCGGCGTGTTCGCCCAGTCGGTGGGCGGCGGCGGCGGTGCCGGCGGCTTCGCGGTCGGTGCGGGTGCCTCGGTCTCCGGCGACGCCAGCTCGGCGACCGGCGGCGGCGCCGGCGGTTCCTCGGGCAATGCCGACTCCGTTGCGGTGTCGGTGACCGGTGACATCATCACCAAGGGGCTGGCCTCTAGCGCGATCATCGCCCAGTCGGTGGGCGGCGGCGGCGGTGCTGGCGGCTTCGCGGTCGGCGCAGCGCTGTCCTCGCAGGGCGGCACCTCGTCGGAAAGCACGGGCGGCGGCGGCGGCTCGGCTGGCAACGCCGGCGCGGTGGCGGTGACCCACACCGGCGGCATCGAGACCTTCGGCGACCAGTCGGGCGCGCTGCTGGCGCAGTCGATCGGCGGCGGCGGCGGTTCGGGCGGCTTCGGCGTGGGCGGTGCGCTCAGCGTCAAGGGCGCGGCCAATTCCAGCGTCGGCGGCGGCGCGGGCGGCTCGGCGGGCGACGCCGATACGGTCGCGGTCGAAAATACCGGCGACATTCGCACGCACGGCGCAAACGCGGCGGCAGTCACCGCGCAGTCGATCGGCGGCGGCGGCGGCCAGGGCGGCTTCTCCGTCTCGGCCGGCGCAGCGCTGGCCGGCGCGGACGCGGTATCCAGCTCGACCGGCGGCGCCGGCGGCTCGGCCGGCAAGGGCGAGGCGGTTACCGTCACCCAGCTGGGCAATATCGAAGTGCTCGGCGATCACAGCCGCGGCATCGTCGCCCAGTCGATCGGCGGCGGCGGCGGCGCGGGCGGCTTCTCGGTCACCGGCGCGATCGCGACCAAGGGTTCGGGCGCTTCGGACAGCGTCGGCGGCAGCGGCGGCGCGGGCAATGCGGCCGGCGCGGTCTCGGTCACCGCGCGCGGCGAGATCCTGACGCGCGGCGACGCCTCCAACGCGGTGCTGGCGCAGTCGATCGGCGGCGGCGGCGGTGCGGGCGGCTTCTCGGGCAGCCTGTCGGCAGCGGCGGGCGGCGGCTCGGCGAACAGTTCGGTCGGCGGCAATGGCGGCATCGGATCCGATGCGGGCGCCGTGTCGCTGGTGCTCAGCGGCGCGATCGGCACGCTCGGCAACAATTCGGCGGCGGTGGTCGCCCAGTCGATCGGCGGCGGCGGCGGTGTCGGCGGCTTCGCGATCGGCGCATCCTTCGCGTCGAACGGCGCGGGCGCGTCCGACGTGACCGGTGGTGCCGGTGGCGATGGCGGCGTGGGTGCCGATGTCTCGGTGCAGAACAGCGCGCTGGTGCAGACGCACGGCGCCCTTTCCGCGGGCATTCTCGCCCAGTCGGTGGGCGGCGGCGGCGGCGCAGGCGGCTTCGCGGCCTCCGGCACGCTGGCGCTCGGCGAGAACGCCGCGTCCAGCGCCACGGGCGGTGCGGGCGGTACCGGCCAGAATGCCGGCAAGGTCACGGTGATGAACGCCGGATCGGTCTACACCTTCGCGGCGGCCTCGAACGGCATCGTCGCGCAGTCGATCGGCGGCGGCGGCGGGCAGGGCGGCTTTGCCGGCTCGTTCACCATCTCCTCGACCAGCAAGGCGGTAAACAACAGCCTGGGCGGCGCCGGCGGCGTCGGCGGCGACGCGTCGGCGGTCAAGGTCGTCAATAATGGCGACGTGCTGGTGAACGGCGATCGTTCGGTGGCGATCATCGCCCAGTCGATCGGCGGCGGCGGCGGTGCGGGCGGCTTCTCGCTCGGCGCGGGCGCCTCGAAGGCGGCGGCGGCCAGCGACACGGTTGGCGGTTCGGGCGGCGCGGGCGGCAACGCCGGCGCGGTGGAAGTGGCGAACGGTGCGATTGGCACGGTCGTGACCACCGGGCGCTTCGGCTATGCGGTATTCGCCCAATCGATCGGTGGCGGCGGCGGTGCCGGCGGCTTCGCGGCGGGCGGTGCCCTGTCGCTGAACGACGGCGCGAAGTCCGCCATCGGCGGCGGCGCCGGCGGTGCGGCCGGCAACGGCAACGACGTCAGCGTCAACAACTATAGCGGCATCCAGACGAGCGGCATCGGCGCGACGGCGGTGTTCGCCCAATCGATCGGCGGCGGCGGCGGCGCGGGCGGCTTCGCGGCCGGCGGCGGCATCGGCGGGGGCACGGCCTCGACCCTTTCCAACGCGATCGGCGGCGGTGCGGGCAGCGGCGGCTCGGCGGGCAAGGTGTCGCTGGTCAACGACGGCACGATCCTCACCGAGGGCGCGAACGCCACGGCGGTGCTGCTCCAGTCGATCGGCGGCGGCGGCGGCAAGGGCGCCTTCGCGGTCGGCGGCGCACTTTCCAAGGGAGGCGCGGCGAGCGACAATGTCGGCGGCGACGGCGGCGCGGCGGGTTCGGCGGGCGACGTGACGCTCACCAACACCGCGGCCTCGACGATCGTGACGCACGGCGCGATGGCGATCGCCATCCAGGCGCAGTCGATCGGAGGCGGCGGCGGTGCCGGCGGCTTCTCGGTCGGCGCTGGGCTGGCACTCGACGGCAAGGCAAGTTCCAAGGTTGGCGCAGGCTCGGGCGGCGCGGGCGGTTCGTCCGGCGCGGTGACGATCACCAATGCCGGTGCCGTGGGCACCGAAGGCGACAATGCGCTGGCGATCCTGGCCCAGTCGGTCGGCGGCGGCGGCGGCAGCGGCGGCTTCGCGGTCTCGGGCGGTCTCACCGCCAAGGGCGGCGCGGCGAGCAATGCGATCGGCGGCAGCGGTGCCGGTGGCGGCACCGGCGGTCTCGTCGCGATCAGCAATGCCGGCATCGTCCAGACGCTGGGCGCCAATGCGACGGCGGTTTTCGCCCAGTCGGTAGGCGGCGGCGGCGGCGTCGGCGGCTTCTCAGCCGGTGCGGCCGGCGGCAAGGCCGATGCGGCCTCGAACCTGGTCGGCGGCGATGGCGGCGCGGCGGGTGCCGGCGGCGACGTGACGATCGACAATGCCGCAGGCGGCACGATCCAGACGGCGGGCGCCTTCTCCAATGCACTCTATGCCCAGTCGATCGGTGGCGGTGGCGGTGCCGGCGGCTTCGCGGCCGGCGGCGCGCTAGGCCTTGACGGCGACGTCAAGTCGGGCGTCGGCGCGGGTGCCGGTGGCGGCGGTGGTGCGGGCGGCGCGATCGCCATCACCAATGGCGGTTCCTTGCTGACGGCCGGCGACAACGCGATGGCGGTGTTCGCCCAGTCGGTGGGCGGCGGCGGCGGCCATGGCGGCTTCGCGGTCGGCGGAGGCATCAGCGCGCAGGGCGGCGTGGCCTCCGACTCGGTCGGCGGCGCGGGCGCCGGCGCCGGCAGCGGCGGCGTGGTGTCGGTCAGCTCGACCGGCTCGATCGGTACCCAGGGCGCCAACGCGACGGCGATCTTCGCCCAGTCGATCGGCGGCGGCGGCGGTGCCGGCGGCTTCTCGGTCGGCGCGGCGGGTGCCAAGACCGACAGCGCCTCGAGCGCGGTCGGCGGCACCGGCGGTGGCGGCGGCGCGGGCGGCGATGTGACGGTGGCCAACGGCACCGGCACGATCACCACCGCGGGCGCGCTGGCGTACGGCGTCTATGCGCAGTCGGTCGGCGGCGGCGGCGGCAAGGGCGGCTTCGCGGCCGGCGGCGCCATCGGCCTGACCGGCGATGCGGAATCGAGCGTCGGCGGCGGAGTCGGCGCAGGCGGCGGTGCAGGCGGCCTCGTGTCGCTCGACAATCAGGGCACGATCGCCACCAGCGGCATCGGTGCGATGGCGGTGTTCGCCCAGTCCGTGGGCGGCGGCGGCGGTGCCGGCGGCTTCGCGGCGGGCGCAGGCCTGGCCGCGCAGGGCGGCTCGGCTTCCGACGCGGTCGGCGGTTCGGGTGGCGCTGGCGGCGCCGGTGGCAAGGTCAGCATCACCACCAACGGCCATGTCCAGACCGAGGGCGCGAATACCGGCGCGATCTTCGCCCAGTCGGTGGGCGGCGGCGGCGGCAAGGGCGGCTTTGCCGTGGGCGCGAGCGCGTCCCAGGCGAAGAGCGCCTCCTCGCAGGTCGGCGGCTCGGGCGGTGCTGGCGGTGACGGCGGCGATGTGACAATCGCCAATGGCAGCACCGGCTCGGTCGCGACGCTGGGGGCACTGTCCTACGCGGTGTTCGCCCAGTCGGTCGGCGGCGGCGGCGGTGCGGGCGGCTTTACCGCCGGTGGCGCGCTGGCGCTGGAAGGCGACGCCACGTCGACGATCGGTGCCGGTTCCGGCGCCGGCGGCGGCAAGGGCGGCCTGGTGTCGGTCCACAGCGACGGTTCGATCGGCACGGCCGGTGACGGCGCGGTAGCAGTGTTTGCCCAGTCGGTGGGTGGCGGCGGCGGTGCCGGTGGCTTCGCGGCCGGCGGCGGCCTTACCCTCAAGGGCGCGGCCGCGTCGCAGACGATCGGCGGGGCCGGTGGTGCCGGTGGCGCGGGCGGCCTGGTCGACATCACCAATGGCGGCCAGGTGCAGACCGAAGGCGCCAATGCGACGGCGATCTTCGCGCAGTCGGTCGGCGGCGGCGGCGGCAAGGGCGGCTTCTCGGTCGGCGCGGCCGGCGGCGAGGCCGGTGCCGTGTCGAACGTAGTCGGCGGCTCGGGTGGCAGTGGCGGCGACGGCGGCGCGGTGACGCTCGCCAATGCGGCCGGTGGCGCCGTGGTGACCAAGGGTACGATGGCGTTCGCGGTGTTCGTGCAGTCGGTGGGCGGCGGCGGTGGCGCCGGTGGCTTCACGGCTGGCGGAGCGCTGGCGGCGAGCGGCGACGTGACGTCGACGATCGGCGCGGGCAGCGGTGCCGGCGGCGGCATCGGTGGCGCGGTGACACTGTCGAGCCTGGGTGCGATCGGTACGCTCGGCGACGGATCGGTGGGCGTGTTCGCCCAGTCCGTCGGTGGCGGCGGCGGCGCCGGTGGCTTCGCGGCCGGTGGCGGCCTCACGGCCAAGGGTAGCGCGGCCTCCGAGACGATCGGCGGCGCCGGCGGTGCTGGCGGCGCGGGTGGCGTGGTCGGCATCACCAATGGTGGCGTGGTCCAGACCGAAGGCGCCAATGCGATGGCGATCTTCGCCCAGTCGGTGGGCGGCGGAGGCGGCAAGGGTGGCTTCTCGGTCGGCGCTGCCGGCGGTGAGGCCGGTGCGGCCTCCAGCGTGGTCGGCGGTGAAGGCGGCGCGGGCGGCGATGGCGGCGCGGTGTCGCTCGCCAACGCGATCGGCGGCCAGGTTCTGACCAAGGGCGCCATGTCCTTCGCGGTGTTCGCGCAGTCGGTCGGCGGCGGCGGCGGTGCGGGCGGCTTCACGGCCGGCGGCGCGCTGACGGTGAGCGGCGACGCGACCTCGACCATCGGTGCGGGCAAGGGTGCCGGCGGCGGCATCGGCGGCGCGGTGACGCTGTCGAGCCTCGGCACGATCGCCACGGTGGGTGACGGATCGGTGGCGGTGTTCGCCCAGTCGGTGGGTGGCGGCGGCGGTGCCGGTGGCTTCGCGGCCGGCGGCGGCCTTACCCTCAAGGGCGCGGCCGCGTCGCAGACGATCGGCGGGGCCGGTGGTGCCGGTGGCGCCGGCGGCCTGGTCGACATCACCAATGGCGGCATGATCCAGACCGAAGGCGCCAATGCGACGGCGATCTTCGCGCAGTCGGTCGGCGGCGGTGGCGGCAAGGGCGGCTTCTCGGTCGGCGCGGCCGGTGGCGAGGCCGGTGCCGTGTCGAATGTGGTCGGCGGCTCGGGCGACAAGGGCGGCGATGGCGGGGCGGTGACGCTCGCCAATGCGGCTGGCGGTTCGGTGCTGACCAAGGGCAGCATGGCGTTCGCGGTGTTCGCCCAGTCGGTGGGCGGCGGCGGTGGCGCCGGTGGCTTCACGGCCGGCGGTGCGCTGGCGGCAAGCGGCGACGCGACGTCGACGATCGGTGCCGGTAGCGGTGCCGGCGGCGGCATCGGCGGCGCGGTGACGCTGTCGAGCCTCGGCGCGATCGGCACGCTCGGCGACGGATCGGTGGGCGTGTTCGCCCAGTCGATCGGTGGCGGCGGCGGTGCTGGTGGCTTCGCGGCCGGTGGCGGCCTCACGGCCAAGGGCGGTGCGGCCTCCGAGACGATCGGCGGCGCAGGCGGCGCCGGCGGTGCCGGTGGCGTGATCGACATCACCAATGGCGGCCTGGTCCAGACCGAGGGCGCCAACGCCACCGCGATCTTCGCCCAGTCGGTGGGCGGCGGCGGCGGCAAGGGTGGCTTCTCGGTCGGTGCGGCCGGTGGCCAGACCGGCGCGGCCTCCAGCGTGGTCGGCGGTGAAGGTGGCGCGGGCGGCGATGGCGGCGCAGTGTCGCTCGCCAACGCGGCCGGCGGCCAGGTGCTGACCAAGGGCGCGCTCGCGTACGCCGTCTTCGCCCAGTCGGTGGGCGCGGGCGGCGGCCAGGGCGGCTTCGCGGCCGGCGGCGCGCTGACGGTGAGCGGCGATACCACGTCTTCGGTCGGTGCGGGCACGGGTGCCGGCGGCGGCATTGGCGGCGCGGTGGCGCTCTCCAATCTCGGCACGATCGGCACCATCGGTGACGGATCGCTGGCGGTATTCGCCCAATCGGTGGGCGGCGGCGGCGGTGCCGGCGGCTTCGCGGCTGGCGGCGGGATCACGGCCGAAGGCGGCGCGACCTCGGACAGCATCGGCGGTGCCGGTGGCGCGGGTGGTGCCGGCGGCGCGATCACGCTCGACAATGGCGGCCTGATCGCCACGACCGGCGCCAACGCGACGGCATTGTTCGCCCAGTCGGTGGGCGGCGGCGGCGGTACCGGCGGCTTCGCGGTCGGCGGCACGGGCTCGCGGCTGGGTGCGGCGTCGCAGGTGCTGGGTGGCACCGGCGGGGACGGCGGGCTCGGCGGCGACATCACCATCACCAACAGCGCAGCCGGCGCGATCCAGACCCAGGGTGCGCTCGCCTATGCGGTGTTCGCCCAGTCGGTGGGCGGTGGCGGCGGCAAGGGCGGCTTCGCGGCCGGCGGTGCCGTGGCGGTGGACGGCGATGTGACTTCGTCCGTCGGTGCGGGAGCCGGCGGCGGCGGTGGCCAGGGCGGCACGATCCGCCTGACCAACGACGGTTCCATCGAGACGCTCGGCGCGGGCGCGATCGCCGTGTTCGCCCAGTCGGTGGGCGGCGGCGGCGGTGCCGGCGGCTTTGCCGGCAACCTGACCGGCTCGGGCGGCAGCAGCTTCGCCTCGACGATCGGTGCGGCCGGCGGCAGCGCCAGCGTCGGCGGCGCGCTGACCCTGGCCAACACCGGCCAGATCCATGCGGCGGGCGACAACGGCGCGGGCGTGTTCGCCCAGTCGATCGGCGGCGGCGGCGGTGCCGGCGGCTTCGCCCTCTCGGCAAGCGGTGGCGTCTCCAGCGTGTCCAACACGCTGGGCGGGGCCGGCGGCGCGGGCGGCGATGGCGGCGCGATCAGCCTCACCAATGCCAAGGGCGCGACGGTCATCGTCGATGGCCAGCTGGCGTACGGCGTGTTCGCGCAGTCGGTCGGCGGCGGCGGCGGCAAGGGTGGCTTCGCCATCGGCGGCGCGCTCTCGGCCGGCGGTGCGGTCGAGCAGCGCCTCGGCGCCGGTGCGGGTGCAGGTGGCGGCAATGGCGGGCTGCTCACGCTCGCCAATGCGGGCAACGTGCTCGCCAAGGGCCTGGGTTCGGTCGCGGTGTTCGCCCAGTCGGTGGGCGGCGGCGGCGGTGCCGGCGGCTTCGCCGGTGGCCTCACCGTCGGCAGCGGCGGGTCGATCGCCCAGAGCGTCGGCGGTGCGGGTGCCGGTGGCGGCAACGGCGGCGCAATCCGGCTTGACAATAGCGGCGTGGTACAGGTGCTCGGCGCCAATTCGATGGGCGTGTTCGCCCAGTCGATCGGCGGCGGCGGCGGCCTGGGTGGCCTGTCGGTCGCCGGTTCGGGCAGCGGCGGTTCGACCACGGCGAGCAGCCTGGGCGGCAGCGGCGGCGCGGGCGGCGACGGCGGCACGATCACGATCGCCAATAGCGGCGTGATCAATGCCAAGGGCGACCTGTCCTACGGCGTGTTCGCCCAGTCGGTGGGCGGCGGCGGCGGTGTGGCCGGCATGGCAGTGGCGGGCGCGCTCGGCACCGGCGCCGGCGGCCTCACCTCGGCGGTCGGCGGCAGCGGCGGCGACGGCGGCAATGGCGGCGTCATCACCGTCACCAACAGCGGCGACATCGTCGTCGAGGGGGCGGCCTCGGTGGGCGTGCTTGCCCAGTCGATCGGCGGCGGCGGCGGTGCCGGCGGCTTTTCGGGGGCGCTCGGCGTCTCCGGCGGTACGCTCGGCAACAAGGTCGGCAGCACCGGCGGCAAGGGTGGCGACGGCGGCGACGTCACGGTCACCTCGATCGGCAATATCGTCACGCTCAAGGACGACTCGGTGGGCGTGCTCGCCCAGTCGATCGCGGGCGGCGGCGGCCAGTCGGCCTTCGCCATCTCGGCCCAGGCCGGGCGGTTCGACAATGTCGACCTGCGCCTCGGTGCCCAGGCGGACGGCATTGCCGGCAAGCAGGGCAAGGTGGTCGTCAACCTCTCCGGCGGCGCAATCCAGAGCGCGGGTGCGCTGTCCTATGGCGTGCTGGCGCAGGCGATCGGCGGCGGCGGCGGCAATGCGGCCATCTCCGTGCCGGATCCGCTGGAAGTCGGCGCGGGCGGTCTCACGCTCGCGCTCGGTAGCGACGGCGCGGTCACCGGTGACGGCAATGTCGTCCAGGTCACCAACGCCAACGCGATCCTGACGCTGGGTGCCGGCGCCGTTGGCTTCTCGGCCCAGTCAATCGGCGGCGGCGGCGGCATGGAAGGCGTGACCGGCGACGTCCATCTGGGCGCCGGCGACGCAATCTGGGCCACCCGCATCGGCGCCAGCGGCGCGGCGGCGGGCAACGGCCAGGCCGTGACCATCGCCAACACCGCGGCGATCGCGACCAAGGGCAACAGCGCCATCGGCCTGCTCGCCCAGTCGATCGGCGGTGGCGGCGGCGACGGCATGCTTGCGGTCGGCAAGGCCGATGGCGCACTCAATGCGCTGTCGCTCCAGGTCGGCGGTTCGCAGCGTGCGGCGGCGAATGGCGGCGACGTGACCTTCACCACCGCGACCGGCGCGATCCAGACCGAAGGCAAGCTCGCCTCGGGCCTGGTCGTCCAGTCGATCGGCGGCGGCGGCGGCGTCACCGGCTTCACCTCGGAAATGGGCGCCAAGATCGGGGCGGGCGGCATCACGCTGGCGGCCGGCGGCGCGTCGGGCAATGGCGGCAACATCACGCTGACGCAGAAGGCCAATGTCATCACGACGGGGGCGGGCGCCAACGGCGTGGTGCTCCAGTCGATCGGCGGCGGCGGCGGCTATGCCGGCATCGACAATGCCGGCGGCACCGGCGCGCTCAGCGGGCTGCGGCTCGGCGGCGGCAATGGTTCGGGCGGCGCGATCGACTTCACCCTCGACGCGAACATCCAGACCAGCGGGATCGGCGCGGCGGGCCTTGTCGTCCAGTCGATCGGCGGCGGCGGCGGCTTCGTCAGCAGCGTCGGCGCGGCGGTGGCGGCACCGCTCGTCACTGGCGCGGCGAACGGCGCGAGCGGCAATGGCGGCGCGATCAAGCTCGTCACCAACGGCACGATCCGCACCACCGGTGCAGGCGCCACGGCGCTGATCGTCCAGTCGATCGGCGGCGGCGGCGGGGCTGCGGTGGCGGTGGATGCCGCCGGCGTGCCCCAGGCGATCACCACCCAGCCGTTTGCGCGGCCGGTGGCGAATGGTCAGGCGGCGCAGGACGGGATCCGGGCGCTGGCAACCGCACAGGCGATCGGTGGCACCGGCGACGGTGGCGCCATGGATATCACCATCGGCGCAGCGGTGCTCGCCACCGGCGCCAACGCCAACGGCGTGGTGATCCAGTCGATCGGCGGCGGCGGTGCCAATGGCGGCGACAGCCTCGGCACGCTCCAGGGCAATGGTGCAGGCGCACCGGCGAAGCTGACGGTCAACGCCGATATCGGCGCGACCGGGGCCGGCGGCACGGCGCTGAAGGTGGAAAGCTCGGGCGGCACCGGTGCGGCGCCGGTCGTGCTCGACATCGGCGCGGTGAAGCTTGTCGGCGGCACCGGCGGCCATGCGCTGTTGCTGCTCGGCGGCGGGGACAACAGCATCCGCACGGCCGGCACGCTTTCCACGGCGGACGGCAAGAGCGGCATGGTGATCTTCGCCGAGGGCGGCAACAACCGCATCGTCAATGCCGGCGTCATCCAGGGCTCGGTCGATCTTGGTGCAGGCAACAACAGCTTCACCAACGTCGAAGGGGGCGTGTTCCTGGCGGGTCCGACGGTGAACGTGGGAGCGGGCAGCTTCCTCAACTCCGGCGTGATCAATCCGGGCACGATGGGGGATGTTGCCGATCTGGCGATCAGCGGCGGCCTGACGCTGGCGTCGACCAGCATCTTCAATGCAGATGTCGACTTCAAGACGAACACCGCCGACCATCTCTCGGTCACGGGCGCGGCGGTGCTCAACGGCACGGTGATGCTGAACCTGCAGAACTTCGGCTTTGCGGCGACCGGCAGCCACGACATGGCGCTGATCGATGCAGCGGGCAGCGTGATCGGCGGGCAAAGCGTGAAGCTGGTGGCGCCGAACTCGGCGATCGCCAAGTTCGAGCTCGCCTATCCGACGGCCAACCGCCAGGCGCTGCGCACCACCATCGATTTCGCTCCGGCAGGGCTCTCCGCCCGGCAGGCGCAGATCGGCGGCGTGCTCAACCGCATCCAGGCGACGCCGACCGCGGCCTTCGCACCGACGGCGGAGGCGCTGTTCGCGCTGCCGACCGTCGCGTCGCTGGCACCGATCTACGACAGCCTGACCGGCGAGGGCACCACGGCGGCACAGACCGCCGCACTGGCCGGGATCGCAGGCGCACACGAACTGGCCGATGGCCAGGTCAGCATGCGCGTCGGTCCGTTCGCGGCGCCGTATCGCTCGGAGCGGCTGGGGGCACTGTGGATCGCGATGAAGGGCGGCAACCAGCACCAGAACGGCACCCAGGGCGCGCACGACATGCGCGGCCATGGGCTGGCGGTGCAGGGCGGCTGGGACTATCGCCCTTCGGCGGATACGCTGGTGGGTGCCACCCTGGGCTATGACCGCGAGACGTTCGCCGTCTCCGCGCTCAGCACCTCGGGCCGGGCAGCGGTGGTCAGCGGCGGCGTCTATGCCGGCTATGCACCGGGCGCGTGGACGCTCAGCGGCTCGCTGCTCTACAGCGGTGTCGATGCGCGCCACACCCGGTTCCTGTCGGCACCGGGCAAGGGCAGCCTCAACGCCTATGGCGACTACGAGATGCATGCCTGGTCCAGCCGGGTGCAACTGGGTCGTCACTTCGGGGCGGGGCCGGTGCAGTTCCAGCCCTATGGTGCGGTGGAGTACACCCGCCTGAAGCTGCCGGCGTACAGCGAGACGTCCGGCGTCGCCGGCGGCGGTGCGGGTGCCTTCGGCCTTGCGTTCGCCGAGAAGCAGCTGAACCGTACGCGCACCTTCCTGGGCACGAACGTTTCGGGCCAGGCGCAGCTGTCCAACCAGCTCACCCTGGTGACGACGCTGCGCGGCGCCTGGGTGCATGATTTCGATCCGGCACGGACGGTACGGGCGAGCTTCGCCAACGCCGCCAACGAATGGTTCGAGACCAGCGGTGCGGCGGCCCGCAAGAACACCGGCCAGCTGGACCTTCGCGCCGCGCTGCGCAGCCAACGCCTGGAATTCCAGGCTGGCGGCGGCGTCAAGTTCGGCCAGGGCTATCGCGACCTCAGTGCCACCGCCGGCATCCGGATCCGCATGTGATGCGGATCCGTCGCCAGATCCTCCTCTCATCCTGCAATCACGAAGCGCGCCGTTGCGCGCGAACGGGAGAATAATAGTGAAGACGACGCTCCTGGTCGGCGCATCGGCGCTGGCTTTCATCCTCGCCACCCCCGGCGCGGCGCTGGCCGATGGCGAGTGCGGCAATCCCGACGTCTCGTCGGATCCGAACATCGTCTCGTGCGTGTCCGATCCGGGCCGCTACCCGAACGGCATCACCTATAACCAGGCAAGCTACGCGACGCCGGCCGGCCTGCGGCTGGACCTGTACGGCACGCTGATCGTCAACGCGACGAACGGCGGTACCGCGGTGAGCGTCATCGGCTCGACGAACCAGGCGGCGCTGATCACCGCGCGCACCGGATCGCGCTTCACCGCCGGCACCACCGGCCTGTCGTCGACGGCGACCGGTACCGGCCTCGCGAGCGTCGACAGCCACGGCATCCTCTCCGCCGGCCTGAACGGGCTGGTCGCGAATGCCGACCTCACCGGCGGCAGCGGCCTCGGCTCGGTGCGCAACCAGAGCGACGCCACGGTCACGCTCACCCAGACCAACCTCAGCGGCAACAGCGCCGGCCTGCTGGCGCGCGGCGGCTCGGCGAGCGCGACCAACAACGGCGCGATCACCGCGACCAGCGCGACCGGCGGCACGGCGAGCAGCACCATCTACGGCATCGCCGGCGAAACCCACGCGGCGGGCGGCACGATGACGCTCGCCAACACCGGCACGGTGACGCTGCGCGGCGCGACCAACCTGGTCGGCATGGGCAGCGCCAGCAGCACCGGTGCGGTGTCGATCAGCAACACCGGCACGATCAACGTCAGCAGCCAGAACGGCAGCGCCACCGGCTTCCTGGTCGGAGCGAGCGGTACCGCCGGAGCGGTGACGGCGACCAACAACGGCACGTTGAGCGTGAGCGCAAGCGGCATCGCCGCCGGCATGGCCGTGCTGCAGGGCAGCAGCGTCGCGTTGACCGCCCAGCGTACCGGCGCGACCGGCGGCATGAGCGTGAGCGGCAGCAGTGCGGCAGGATTCTACGTCGCCAACGCCACCGGCGCAGTGAACGTGCAGAACAGCGGCTTCGTCCAGCAGGTTACCGGCACCGCGGGCGTCGGCCAGGGCGTGGGGATCACCGGTGGTACCGCCCAGAGCGTCACCTTTGCCGATGCCGTGATCGGCGGGACTATCTTCAAGGGCGACCTCAGCGTCAGCGCCACCAGCACCGCCCAAGGCGTGGCGCTGTCCGGCGGGACGGGCGCGGCGTCGGTCAATTTTACTGGCGCATCGCTGACTGCGACCACCACCGGCGCGGACGCCAGCGGCATTCGCGTGGCGAACGGCACCGACGTGACGATCGTGACGGCCGCGAATGCGACCACCGGCAACGGCGCGGCGATCGCCGTCAACGCCGCCGGCAGCAACGCGCTGGGCGTGGGGGTATCGGCGGCGAGCGGCGCGCAATCGGTGACGCTGGGCGATAGCCTCAACGTCGCCAACACCGCCGGCAGCGCGACCGGCGTGTCCCTGCAAAATGGTTCCAGCCAGACCGTGTCGCTCGCCAAGGGCGCCACCGTGACCGGCATCGGCGCTACCGGCGCAACGATGACCGGCAGCAGCGGCGCAGTGCGCCTCACCAGCGCAGGCGCGCTCAGCGTCGATGGCGGCACCGGCGGCGTGACCGGCGTGGCGCTCGGCGAAGGCACCACCCAGACGATGGATGCGGCGGCGGCGATCACCGTCCGCGCCAATGGCGGAACGGCTAGTGGCGTTGCAAGCAGCCGCGCGGCAAGCGACGTACAGCTCACCGCGCGCGACGTGCTGAGCGTGCGTAACGGAGCCGGCAGCGCGACCGGCATTTCGATCGGTGCAGGAGCGGCGGAGACGGTCTCGCTCGCCCGAGGCATCGACGTGCAGGGCAGCACCGGCGCGACCGGCGCCAGCCTCACCGGCACGGGCGCGCTCGGCCTTGGTGCGGCGCAGGATTTCGTGGTGAGCAGCAGCGCGGGCAATGCCAGCGGCGCGGCTTTCTCCGGTGGCACCAGCCAGGCGGCGAACTTCGCGACGGCGCTGCAGGTGACCGGGGCCGGTTCGGTCATCGGCGTGCAACAGGCCGGCAGCACGGGCGCAGTCTCGACGATCGTGAGCGGCGGTGTCTCGATCACTGGCGGCGCCGGCGGGGCAACCGCGATCACGCTGGCCGACGGCTCGACCCAGACGGTCCAGGTGGGCGGTAACCTTGCCGTTGCAGCGACGGACTCGCCGGTGGTCGGCGTGCGCCATCGCACCGGCGGCGGCGCACTTTCCACTGCCGTCGCCGGCACCTTCGCGGTGCAGGGCGGCAATGGCGGCGCCATCGGCGTCGACATGGCCGGCGGCACTTCCCAGTCAGTCCAGCTTGGCAACACGCTTTCGGTGAGGGCGAGCGACGGCAGCGTCATCGGTCTTACCCAGGCCGGCGGCACCGATACGATCGCCACCGGCGTCACCGGCGCGGTGACGGTTGAAGGCGGCGCGAGCGGCGCCACCGGCATCGCCATCGCCGGCGGCACCAGCCAGACGGCCCAGTTCGGCAGCACGGTCTCGGTGACGGCGACCAGCGGCAGCGTGACCGGCCTCAGCCAGTCGGGTGCGTCGGGCGCCGTTGGCACCGGCGTGACCGGCGATCTCACCGTCAGCGTCAGCGGCGGCACCGGCACGGTGCGCGGCGTTGCGGTGGCGAATGGCAGCAGCCAGGCAGTGCAGCTCGGCGGCGTGCTCTCCGTCACCGCAGCCAATGGTAACGTGACCGGCCTTAGCCAGTCCGGCGCGTCGGGCGCCGTCAGCACCAGCGTTGCCGGCGCAACCACCGTCAATGGCGGTGGCGGTGGCGCGAGCGGCGTCACGGTCGCGGGCGGTTCCACCCAGGCCGTGCAGCTTGGCAGCACGCTTGCCGTCGCGGCGACCGATGGCGCGGTGCTCGGTCTCGGCCAGTCCGGCGCGTCGGGTGCGGTCAGCGCCGGCGTGACCGGCGCAGTCTCGGTCGGCGGCGGCGCGGGCGGGGCGACGGGCGTCGCGGTCGCAGGCGGCACCACCCAGGCCGTGCAGCTGGGCAGCACGCTGGGCGTCACGGCCTCCAACGGCACGGTCGTCGGTCTCAGCCAGTCCGGCGCGTCGGGTGCGGTCAGCATCGGCGTGACGGGCGCGATCACCGTCGGCGGCGGCGCGAGCGGCGCGACCGGCCTCACGGTTGCGGGGGGCACCACCCAGACGGTCCAGCTTGGCGGTGCGCTTGCCGTCACGGCAACGGATGGCACTGTTCTCGGTCTCGGCCAGTCGGGGGCGTCGGATGCGGTTCGCGCCACGCTTGGTGCGGTCACCGTCACCGGCGGTGCCGGCGGCGCGACTGGCATTGCCGTTGCGGACGGCACCAGCCAGACGGTGCAGCTCGGCGGCGCGTTCGGCGTATCGGCAAGCGGTGGCACCGCGCTGGGCGTGCAGCTCCAGGGCGGCCAGTCGGCCGCGCTGACGGCGGCTAACTTCACCGTTTCGAACAGCGCCGGCGATGCGACCGGCATCGCCAGCAGCGGCCCGGCGGCCACCGTGCAACTCGCCAAGGGTGCGACGGTCTCGGCAACCGGCGTCGCGATCGGCGTGCAGGCACTGGGCGGCACCACCGTCTCGACCGCCGGCACCCTTGCGGTGACCTCGAACGGCGGCGAAGCCCGCGGCATCGATTTCGGCACGGCGACGGCGGCCACCACCGTCCATCTGCCGACCGCGCTGACGGTGCGCAGCACCACCGCTGATGCCTTCGGCGTCGTCGGGCGCACCGGTAGCGGTCTGGTGCTGGACGGCGCAGGCTCGATCGACGTGCGCGCGGCCGGCAATGCGGCGGGCATCGCCACGCAGAACCAGAGCGGTGCGCAGAACGTGACCGTCGGCACCGTCACCACCGAATCGACCGGTCAGCAGGCCGTTGGCGTCACGCTCGGCGGCAGCGCCGCGATCCAGCTGACCGCCGGCACCGTTGTCGTCACCGGTGCGACCGGTGGTGCGGGTGTCGCGCTTACCGGCACCGGCGCGACCGGCGACGTGCAGGCAACGCTCGGCACGGTGAGCTTCACCGGTGCCAACGGCGCGGGCGTCGCCCTGGCGCAGAGCGGCGGCGCTAATGTGCAGGCGGCGGTCAACGCCGTCACTACCACCGGCGACGGCAGCGCGGGCGTGGTCGCCAGCGCGGTCGGCACCGGCGCGGTTGCGCTGACGATCGGTCGTGCGCCTACCACAGGTGTGGCGACGGCCCAGGCCGTGGCGGTCAACGGCGTCACCACCAGCGGCGCGAACGCCACCGGCGTCAGCGTCACCGTGGCGGACGGCGCGGGCAGCGTGGTCAACAACGGCACCATCGCCACCACCGGCGCTAACGCGATCGGCATCGCCGGCACGGCGACCGGCAATGGTTCGCTCGCCTTGACCAGCGCGACCGTGACGACCAGCGGCAGTGCCGCGCACGGCATCGCCCTCACCGGCGGCAACGGCGCGCAGACCATCGCCGCGCAGTCGGTCACCGTCGCCGGGGCGGGTGCCCAGGCGATCAGCGCCACCACCACCGGCGGCGCGATCACGGTGCAGAGCGGCACGCTCGTCGCCCAGCAGGGCGCCAGCTTCGCGATCGGCGCGGCCAGCGACAGCGGCGCGATCACAGTGACGGCGGCAAACAGCGTCAGCGCCAGCGCCGATGCCATCCATCTGACTTCCACCAGCGGCAGCGTCACTGCGACGCTGGCGGACGGCGGCACCACCCGTTCGGGGAGCGGTGCCGGCCTGTCGGTTGATACCGGCGGTACGGCGACGATCAACCTGGGCGCGACGGCCACCACCGCCACGCTGCAGGGCGCGACCGCCGGCCTCTCCTCGCGCGCGGCGGGGGGCCAGACGGTGACTCTGTCGGGCACGGTTGGTGCGGACAACGGCATGGCGATCCGCCTTGCCGGCGGTGCGGCCACGCTCGTCAATCGCGGCGTGATCAACGGCAGCCTCGCCGTGACCAGCAGCCGCCTGGCGTTCACCAACGCCGGGACCTGGAACGTCACGGGCACGCCGAACTTCGGCGGCAATGCGGTGCTGGCCAATAGCGGCACGATTAACCTCGCCGCCGGTGCCACGCAGTTTGCAGGGCTCACCAGCCTCCAGAACAGCGGCACGATCAGCCTTGCCAACGGCAAGGTGGGCGATGTGCTCGACCTGGGCGGCGCGAGCTTCGTCAGTGCGGCCGGTTCGCGGGTGGTGCTGGACGCCAATCTCGGCGGCGTGGCGGTGAACGGCGCCCCCGCGCAGACCGCCGACCTGCTGCGGGTCGGCGCTGCTTCGGGCACCACCACGCTGGTGGTGCGTGACGTGAGCGGGGCGGCGGGTGCCCAGTTCAACTTCACCGGCGTGCGGCTGGTCAATGCCGCCTCGGCCAGCGCGAACGCGTTCGTGCTCGACGGGGGCAGCATCAACAAGGGCTTCGCCCAGTATCAGCTGGTCACCGATGCGGCGGGCAACATCAACCTGGTCGGCCTGCCGACTGCCCAGGCCTTCGCGCTGGTGCGCACCGGTGCGGAAGCCCGTCGCTTCTGGCGCCGTTCGGGCGATGCCTGGGGCGAGCAGATGCGCGCCGCTGCGCCCAACAAGGGCCTGGCGGTGTGGGGGCAGCTCTATGGCGGCGAGGAGACCAACCGTTCGCGGCCGGTCTATACCGAAACCGTGCTGGGCACCCCGACCGTCTTCACGCCGAACCTCGACGTGCGGGACAGCTGGGGAGGCGGCCAGCTCGGCCTCGATTGGGGCCAGGGCGACTGGAGCGTCGGCGTCACCGCCGGTTATCTCAGCCAGCAGGGTCGCCTGACCGCGGCCGGCGACCAGCTGAAGCTGAACGGCGGCACTCTGGGCGTCTATCTCCGCTATCGCTCGGCGGGCGGCCTTTTTGCCCATGCGCTGGGCAAGGTCGATCGCTACTCGATCAAGTATGAGCTGACCGGCGTCGCCGGCGCACCGAAGGTGGACGGCACCAGCTATGGCTTCCAGGTCGAGGCGGGCTATCATGTCCGTGCCGGCGCGCTGTTCTTCGAACCGGCGGCGAGCATCGCGGTGTCGCATGGCGATGTCGACAATCTGCAGGGCGCTGCGAGCGGCATGTCCGCCACCTTCGACAAGACGGACGGGGCCTATGGCCGCGCCGGCCTGCGCGCGGGCGTGGAGACGGTCTCCGGCGACTGGTCGCTCAAGCCCTATCTGGGCGCGGCCTGGGAGGGCGAATTGTCGGGTCGCCCGGGCGCGACGCTCGGGTCAGGCGGTACCAGCCTGCACTTCGAGGACCGGAACGAACGCGGACGCGCTCGGATAGAGGCGGGGATCGAGGGCGGCAGCAGCCGCGGCTTGACAGCCTTCGCCAAGGTCGAGGCCGTGAGCGGCGCGAAGGCCAAGGGCTTTGGCGGTCGGGCCGGCGTGGCGCTGCGCTGGTGACGATGGGTTGGCGGCGAGCCCTGGATCGGGCTCGCCGTTGCTCGTTGGCAGGGCAGTCCTGGCCCTGCGATCAATCGCAAAGCGCGGGCGGCCAGGAAATTGCGACGTGGCCGAGTAGCTCTCGCTAATCCTCCAGCCATGGTGCTTCTCCGTCGCTAAAATCAGCCGCTTCACCGTGTTTTTGACATTGGGGGTGCTGCTGGGGGTATGACGTCAAGCCAAGCGACATTTGACGAACAAAATCAAGACGTTAGGATATTTGCTTCGCGTGGCAAAGTCCTGCCCCCGCAACCAATCCCTCAAGCAAGCCCCAACGCACCCGCGCTGGGGCTTGCTTGCGTTCGGACGAAGACAATCGCCAGGGACTGATAGCCGCGCCCGAGCGCGCACCGGCCTTGGGCCCGAGGTCGATAACGATCGCCATCCTCAACCGAAAAGGCAGTCGGAGCCCTCGAGTTCCAGACACCGCGCCTGCCGCGATCCAGTCATCAACGGCCGTGGCTGGGCCGGACCAGGGGAGGCGGGGCGGTCCGTTGGTGGGCGGGGCTGGACGACGTGGTCCCACGCGACGAACTAAAACCAAGCCAGAGGCATCTCTTCGCAACGCGGGATAGCGCGCGCCGTCTAAGCGCAATGCGGAATCGGCGGCGGGGCCTGACCAGCCAGTCCAGGCACCTGCGGCCCATTGTCCAGCGCGTCAAACAGCTGCGGCCCAATTCGCAGGCTTGAAGATCACAAAGTCGTCCGCGGATGCCCCACGCGATCAAGTACATATATATGTGTATATTATGCCCGAATGTCACAAAAGATAAACGCTGACTCCATAGATCCCCGCATCGCAGCACGACGCGGTTGTGCCGCAGGAATCCAATAACAGGGGGTACGATGCTCCGTCACACGCGACGTTCGTCGCGCGCAGCCATGCGCGTGCTATTGATGCTTGGTTCAACCGCTTCGGTCATCCCGTGCACCGGCCTCGCTGCCTACGCGCAGGACTATACGAACATCACGGGATCGGGTCGGGTTACCACAGCCGACGGATCCCCGTTGTCCGGCGCGGAAGTTCGGATCACCTCATCGGACAGGGGCGTCAGCCGCTCCGTCATGACCGATGCATCGGGCGCCTATGTCTTTCCGCAGCTGTCGCCCGGCAAGTATGACTTTGCCGTCAGCGCACAAGGCTATGACACGTATGTCGAGCGCGGCATCGCGCTGACCCGCGAGGCCGGGGGCGCCAACAGCTTTCAGCTTGGCGCGCCGGTCGGGGGCAACGACATCGTCGTGATCGGGTCACGGCGCCGCGTAGCCGACTTCCAGGACACCACCGTCGGCAGCAGCATCAACCTCGCCTCGCTTGCCCAGCGAGTCCCGATCGGCCGTTCGCTGCGCGACGTGATGCTGCTCACGCCCGGCACCGTCCAGGGCTCCTCCCCCTCCAATGGCGGTTTCGCCAGCCAGGTGTCGATCGCCGGCGCGGCGTTCACCGAGAATGCCTTCTACATCAACGGCCTCAACGTCACCGACTTCGTCTCGGGCGGACAGCCGACCGAAGTGCCGTTCGACTTTTACGAGACGGTGGACGTGAAGACCGGCGGCGCACCGGCGGAATTTGGCCGCGCGACGGGCGGCTATGTCGTCGCCACCACTAAGTCGGGCTCGAACCAATATCATGCGAGCGTGACCGGAATCTGGGAGCCCAACAGCCTGCGCGACCATGCGCCGTCGACGCGCACCACCGATTACCGCCACGCCACGGCGAGCCGGCAGGAGTTGATCCTCCAGGCCAGCGGCCCGATCATCAAGGATCACCTGTTCGTCTACGGCCTGTACAATTTCCGCGACCTGCGTTCGATGACCCCGCAGGCGAACCAGAACAACGCCACCGGCGTGTCGAACACCAGCCCCTTCTGGGGCGGCAAGGTGGATGCCTATATCACCGGTGACCATCATCTCGAATTCACTTATTTCGACACGACCAACGACACCCACAACCGCAGCTACAACTGGGATCGCACCACCTTCACGCTGGGCACCAAGACCGGCGGCACCAATGCGCGCGCGGGCGGGGTCAACTATGTCGGTCGCTATACCGGCACCCTCACCCCCTGGCTGACGCTTTCCGGTGCGTACGGGGTCAACAAGCTCCGCTCGGGCAACGTGCCGCTCGACATCACCAACCCGCAGGTGACCGACTACCGCACCGATCCCGCGGGCATCCAGATCGGGCTCAACAAGGTCACCGACGCGTTCAGCCAGACCGACAATGAGCGCGCATTCTACCGGTTCGACGCCGATGTGCAGTTCCATCTGTTCGGCGCGCACCATGTCCGTGGCGGCTATGATCACGAGAAGGACACGCAGGTCCAACGCTATGAGACGATCGGCGGCGGCGCGTTCAAGATCTACAACGTCACCGCGGACTCGGCGGCACGCATCGGCCAGCCGATCGGCACCCCCTATTACACGACCCGCGTCTATGCGCAGAACGGCACCGCGCACGTCCGCAACCAGGCCTTCTATATCCAGGATCAATGGTCGCTGTTCGACAACCGGCTGCGGCTCGACCTCGGACTGCGCAACGATCGCTTCAGCAATCAGGGCGTGAACGGCAAGTCCTTCTTCGGATCGGGCAACCAATGGGCGCCGCGGCTCGGCGCGTCGTTCGATCCGCGCGGCGACGGACATACCAAGATCTTCGGCTCATATGCCAAATATTATCTGCCGATGGCGGGCGACATCAACCTCAACGTCGCGGGCAGCCTGGTGACCTATACGCGCTATAATTTCTTCTCCGCGACGAGCGGCGCGGGCAACCTCCCGGTCGAGGGCGCGCCGATCCTCAGCGTCGTCAACACCACCGCCTGCCCGGACACCAAGGTGCGGAACTGCGAAGTCTCGGCCGACGGCTCCGCGTTCAACCCCGCGGGCGCGATCGCCGACAACATCCAGCCGCAATCGGACAATGAGTTCATCCTCGGTGCCGAACACCAGTTCGGTGACCATGTCCGCCTCGGCGCCTATTTCACCCACCGCAAGCTGCAGAACGTGATCGAGGACATTTCGATCGACGCCGGCGCGCGCGCCTATTGCGCGGGCAAGGGCTTTTCGGCGACCGCTTGTCAGGCGGCCTTCCCGGGCGGGAGCCAGTTCGTCATCGCCAATCCCGGCCGTGACGTGACGGTCCAGCTCAACAAGCTGCCCGACGGCTCGACCCCGGTGGCGACGCTCAAGGCCGCGGATCTCGGCTATCCCAAGCCGAGCCGGAACTACAATGCGCTGACGCTCACCTTCGATCGTACCTTCGACCAGCGCTGGAGCCTCTCGGCCTCCTATACGCTCGCGTTCGACAAGGGGAATTACGAGGGCGGCGTCCGCTCCGAAAACGGCCAGGCGGCGATCAACCGCACCGCGGACTTCGACTCGCCGGGCTTCGTCAACGGCGCCTATGGCTATCTGCCCAACGACCGGCGGCACAGCATCAAGGCCTTTGGCAGCTACCGACTGTTCGAGGAACTCGATCTTGGCGCCAACGCCGTGATCCAGTCGCCCTCGCATTATAGCTGCATCGGCGCGGTGCCGATTAGCGTCGATGCCTATGCGAACACCTATCACGGCTATGGCTATTATTGCCGCGGCCAGCTGATCCCGCGCGGCACCGCCTTCGACGGCGACTGGCGCACCCAGTTCGACGTCAGCGCCGTGGTGCACCTGCCGCTGCCCTACAAGGTTGATGCCTCGCTGCGGCTGGACATCTTCAACATCCTCAACAGCAAGGCCGTGAGCGCCTACAATAATTTCGGCGAGCAGAGCGATGGGTCGGCCAATCCGGACTATCGCCTGCCGGTCAATTACCAGGCGCCGCGGTCGATGCGGCTGACCGCACGCCTCGGCTTCTGAGGCAGATCGCCGGGGCGGGCATTCGCCCGCTCCGGCAGATCCCGGCTTGCAAAATCGCGCGCGGCCCGCATGGATCGCCTGCCGAGCGGGACGACGGCGATGGAGGGCATGATAGAAAAAAGATCACATCGCCAGCGCGAGATCATCGCGCGGCTGCGCAGCGGGCGCACCCTGTCGGTGGCGGCGCTCGCCACCGACCTCGAAGTCTCCGAAGAGACGATCCGCCGGGAGCTCCGCGCGCTGGAGGACCAGGGCGTCATCATCCGCGAACATGGCGGCGCACGGATCGCCACGCAGGTGCACGAAGGTCCGCTCCACCAGCGGATGGAGGAAAATGCCGATGCAAAGCAGCGCATCGCGCGCGCCGCGGCGGATCTGGTGCCCGATGGCGGTATCGTGTTCATCGATTCGGGTACGACCAGCTGCTTCATCGCGCGCCAGCTGCTCGATCGCCGTGCGCTGACCGTCATCACCAATTCGCTCACCGTCGCGAGCGACCTGGGCGGTATCAACAACAACCGGCTGTTCCTCGCCGGCGGGCAGATGGACTATGACTATCGCGCCTTTTCCGATCACAGCGCCCAGGCCTATGTCCGCGGCCTCACCCCGCATCTGGCGATCCTCTCGGTCGGCGGGATCAGCCTGGATCGCGGACTGATGGACTTCCACCCCGGCGAGGCGGAGATGAGCAAGATCGCCTATGCGACCTCGCAACGCGTGCTGCTCGCCGCCGATGCTTCCAAGTTCGGGCGCTATGCGCTGGTGCAGACCGCGGCGCTGAACGACGTCGACATTCTGGTGACCGACAAGCCGCTGGACGAGGACTTCGCCCGCGCGTTCGCGCATGCCGAGGTCGTGATCGCCTGACCGCGATCAGGTGGCGGCGATCGCGGCCTGCCGACGCATGGCGCGCAGCAGCGGCAGGCCCGCGACGAGCATCAGCAACGCCCCCGCTCCGGCCAACCCGGCGTGGAGCAGCCAGAAGCTGCTCGCCGCCATCCGCTCGTAGAAGACGCCGCTGAAACCGACCCACAGGCTTGCAAAGAAGCCGTGCAGGTAGAACAGCCCCATCCAGAAACCGACGAGCCTGCCGGGTGCCACCGCCGTGATGAGGCTGAGCGCGGATGGCCAGAGAAACACCACCGCGGTGTCGATCAGCAGCAGATAGCCAAGCGCCCAGGGCAGCGGCAGCACCGCGTCGCCCTGAAGCGCAGCCCCAATGGCCAGCAGCAGATAGCCCGCGGCACAGCACAGCCCCCCGAGCAGGATCTGCGTCACCGCACTGATCGCGATCCCACGTCGTTCGAGCAGGCGGATCGCCAGCTGCGACAGCCCGATCAGCGTCAGCGTGAAGGCGCCGTCGAGCGACGCAAACCACGCGACCGGCATCGTCCAGCCGCCGACGCGCAGGTCGACGTGTACGCGCGCCCAGACCAGGAAGATGTTGGTCAGCTGGTCATAGGCCGCATAGCAGAGATACACCGCCGTCAGCGCGACGGCGAGCAGCGCCGCGGTTGCCGCGGGTCGCGCGGAACGCCTGCCTGCCGCCGGGATGCTTGTTGTGCGATCTTGCACGCTGCCGCTGGGCGCGTAGAGCGCGAGCCCCAGGAACAGGGCCCCCATTGCAGCGCCAATCGCCGAGGATGGCCCCCAAGTTATCGCCAGCGCGCCGCAGACCAGTGGACCGCAGATGATGCCGGCGTTCAGCGCTGCCAAGTACAGCGCATAGCCGCGCCGCCGCTGTGCCTCGTCGTCAAACAACAGTCCGACCTGCGCCGATAGATTGCCCTTGAGCAGCCCGGTGCCGATCGCGAACGGTGCCAGCCCGAGCAGAAAGCTACGGTCATCGAGCAGCAGCACCAGGCCAAGCAGCATCAGGCCGCCGCCGACGACCACCATCCTGCCCCGGCTGCCGATCAGGTCGCCGACCAGGCCGCCCAGCGGAATCGATAGATAGATCAGCGCATTGGCATAGCCGTAAAGCTGCGACGCCAGTCCGGTGACGGAAACCGGCCCGAACAGCGCCGCACTCGTCTTGCGCAACGCTGCCGCCCCCCATATGCGCGTGATGTCGCCGGCGAGCACGTGATCGACCAGCAGCAGCACGAGCAGCGACTTCATGCCGGACATGGCGAAGCGCTCCCAGAACTCCATCGCGGCGAGCGCGAGGAAGCGCCCGCTCCACAGCCTCTGATCCGCCGCCTCGTCCGATTCCATCTGCCCGCCCCCGATCGAGCGAGCGCCCTAGGCGTGCTCCACAACAAGCTGATGACAGGCAACATGCTCAGCCGGAATGGGGAAAGGCGGCGACGGGCTCGCTCGCGCTCGGCTTGCCGGTCTCGACATGGCCGGTAAGCGCAGCCGCGCGCCGCCGGGGGCATGGAGCAAAAGGTCGTACCAGCGATGCTCGGCAAGCGGCACGGGCAGCGCGGCACGTCCATGCGGACCAATCTCCACCTGTGCCTGCGCATCGCTATGGGCGCAGTGCAGACCAAGCGTGATCGGGTCCGGACCTTGGTTGACCAGAAGCAGCGTCCCCCCGGTTGCCCCTGCGTGCCAGGTGAGCAGAGGCTGGATGCGGATGCGGCCGTCCGCGCGAAACTCCCGGTGGAAACCATTGGGCCCGCGGACCACCAGCGCGTGCGGGCGGTCGGGTGCGATCGGCCAATGTTCCTCCAGGCGGCTGTTCGCCGCGACGGTGAAGTATCGCCAGCCGATAAAGGTTGCCTCGTCCTGCACGCCGAACACGATCCCGTCGGGGCCGCTATTGTCGAAGCGCAGCGTCAGCCCGGTACCGGACCAGATCGGCACCACGTCGAAACGGTACGGCAGCGCGCGCGCCGGTCGTGTCCCGGCTTCCTGCACGGGCACGCCGGTGCCCGTGGCGATTCTGGGGGGCGGCGCTGTGCGGCACAGGCGCTGCGTTTCCTCTACATAGTCCGCAACGGAGGGCAGCGCCGCAGCCCAGCGCGTATCGAGCCGCGCCTTTTGCGGCACGTCGAAATTGAAGATCGAGGTCAGGTCGCCGCACACCGCGCGGCGCCAGGGCGAGATGTTCGGCTCCGCCACCCCGAAGCGCTTCTCGAGGAAGCGCAGCACCGAGGTATGGTCGAAAAGCTGCGAATTGACCCAGCCGCCCCGCGTCCAGGGGGAGATGACCAGCATCGGCACGCGCGGGCCCAGGCCCACCGGTTCGCCCTGATAGGTCTCGCTGCGGACGTCGACATTGGTTGCGCCGTAGCGGGGCGCGATCGCGGGCATCGGCGCGGGCACGTGATCGAAAAAGCCGTCATTCTCGTCATAATTGAGTATGAAGGCGGTCTTGGCCCAGACCTTGGGATTGGCCGCAAGCGCCGCCACCAAGCTGGAGATCAGCACCTCGCCGTACGGCACCGGCGCGTCCGGATGCTCGCTCATCTCCATCATCGGGACGATCCACGAGACTGCGGGCAGGCGATCGGCGGCAACATCGGCGGCGAAGGCGGCGATCAGGTGCTGCGCGCGGGTCTTCTCGGGATCCGCTGGGGCCACGCCGTCGATCCAGGGAACGAAGGCGCGGCCGCGGCGATAGCGTGACGAGGCAGGGTCGAGCTTGCGGAACTCCTGGAAATAGCCGAGCGGATTGTCCGAATAATTGGCGAGCTCCTGATAGACCCGCCACGACACGCCGGCCTCTTCCAGCCGTCCGGCATAGGTGCGCCAGGGCAGGCCGGCGCTGGCGTCGTCCCTGGCCATGTCGGCGCCGGGATTGGGATCCGATCCGCCATTGGTGACGCAATATTCGCCGATCTGCCCGACGCTCAGCCCGTTGGTGCCGGTGAAATGATAGAGCCGATTGGGCCCGGTCGGCCCCTGCAGCGAGCAGTGATAGCTGTCGCAGATGGTGAACTGGTCGGCCAGCGCGTAATAATAGGGAATGTCCTCGCGCGTGAGGTGCGCCATGGCGAGCGGCCCCTTCTGCTCCGCCCAGACGTCCCAGTTGCGCCAGCGCGCCTGGCTGTCCTTCCAGCTATGGTCCAGCCCGGTAAAGCAACGGGCGTTGCTGGCGGTATAGTCGAGCCGGAACGGCCAGGCGATCTGTCCGCCATCGCAATCCGCGCGGCGCTGCGCCCAGACCGGCCTGCCGGTGGGAAGCAGGACCGGCCGCGGATCGCCGAACCCGCGCACGCCGCGCAACATGCCGAAATAATGGTCGAACGAGCGGTTCTCCTGCATCAAGATCACGACATGCTCGATGTCCTGGATCGACCCGCGCGCAGCGCCGGCGCCGGCAAGGCGGGGGGCGGCAACCGCTTCGGTTGCAGCCGCGCCCGATGCGCCCAAAAGAAATCGTCTGCGATCAAGTCCCATGCCAAGCTTTCCTTCCTGCCGCGGCGCGGAGCGGGCTTGTCGATGCAGCTAGGTCCGAAATATAGACGCGGTGTGACAATCGGCGGCGGAAGACTGAATATTGTGGGGCTCGGTCAACGATCGCACACGTTTGCCGGAGCGTTGTCGTGATCAGGCTGGGTGTCGCATCCGCAAGGCGGTGCCGCGCGTTGAGGCTGCATGCCCATGACGATTGAGACGCTGCAGCAGCGCATGGAAGAAGCAGTAGCCGCGCTCGATTTCGAGGAAGCGCGGCGGTGCCGGGACATGATCAATGCGATGCGGGGCGGGGCTACCGCCGCGGAGGTGGAGTCGGCGAGCTTCGACGGACTGGAGCGGCAAGCGCCCGGCGCGATGGGATTGGGCACGAGCCAGCAGAAGGTCACGCCTCCGGCGGGATGGCGGCCCCCTGCCAAGCCCGATCCCATGACGGCAGGGCGCTCGCGACGCGGTCGTTCTCGCAACCCATGACGCCGAACGCCCGCGAGATGGCACTGGCCATGCTGGCAGCCCGAGCCCCGACGGCAACGCTGTGTCCGAGCGAGGTGGCGCGTGCGATTGCGCCCGGGGATGCATGGCGAGGGCGATGCCGCTGGTCCATGCCGCGATCGATGCCCTGGTGGCGGAAGGACGCGTGCACTTGCGCTGGAAGGGGCGGGCCCTCCCGGCGCGGGACGGGCCGTACCGCGTCGCCCTTGCCGCGCCGGACGCATCCTAGCCCGTCCTTCGACCGCGCGCGGGCTATTGCGCTTTTCTGCCCCGCCCGGCTGCGGTGCGATCCGTCTCCCATAGCGGCTTGGCCATCGTCGCGAACGCCTCGGCAGGGGCCTTGGCCACGGCACGGTCATAGGTGAGCAGGCCGTTGATCTCGCCTTCGACATCGGTCGTCTGCGTATAGACCGAAGCGCTGAGGCCGTGGACCCGGGCCTGGCGCACGATCTCCGCGAACTTGCGCCGGTAGCGGGCAAGATAGTCGGCGGAGTCGTTGGTCACCTGATAGCTCCAGCGCTTGTCGTTCCGCCAGAGATGGCCCTCGATCGGCTGGCCGACCCCACCATATTCGCCGATCACGATTGCTCGCTCGCTTTGGCGCGTGGGGACGTGCGGCACGTCCTCATAGGTGTGGATGTCGAACACGTCCGAGGCGCCCGCCGCGACGTCGAGCCAGCCGCTGTCGGCATTGACCAGCCGGCTCGGGTCCATGCCCTTCACGAAGCGGGCGAGCGTGGCGGAGTCGTATTGACCCCAGCCCTCGTTGTTGACCACCCACAGCACGATCGAGGGGAAGGCGCGGAGATGGCCGATCATCCGCGACAGCTCGACCTGCTGCTGCGCCATCACCTCGGACGAGAGCACCGCCTGGCTCTGGCTGGAGCCGGTGACGAACTGGTCCTCGCCGCCGCCCGAGGGCATGTCCTGCCAGATCAACATGCCCAGGTGATCGGCGTCGTAATAATAGCGTGCCGGCTCGACCTTGATGTGCTTGCGGACCATGTTGAAGCCCGCCTGCTTCAGGAACTCCAGGTCGTAGCGCATCGCGACTTCGCTGGGCGGGGTGAGCAGCCCGTCCGGCCACCAGCCCTGATCGAGCACGCCGTTCTGGAAATAGGGCTTGTTGTTGAGCAGCAGCGCCGGCTGGCCGGGAACCGTGCCCGGGCCCACCGAGATCTTGCGCATCGCGAAATAGGCCTTCACCCGGTCGCGCGGGGCGCCGGTCACCTCGGCGGCAGCGTAGGTGTCGAGCTCGCTCTTGGTGAAGCGCGCGTCATAGGCGCGACGATCGCGCTCGGGGCGGCCGGCATAGGGGTCACGCACGGTCACCAGTTCGGCGACGATATCGTAGAGGAACGGGTCCTCGGGCGACCAGAGATGCGCGTCCGGGACGGCGATGCTGGCCCGGCGATTGGCACGCACGATCGTCGACGCGATGGTCCTGTCGCCCGAACGGACGCTGAGCCGCACCGCATCGGTGTCCGACGCGCTGGCGCTGAGCGCTACGTCGACATCCACCTTGCCGGTATCGATGTTCGACGTCGCGCGGATGTCGTCGATGCGGAGCGCAGGGACCGGCTCCAGCCAAACCGTCTGCCAGATGCCGCTGACCGCGGTGTACCAGATGCCGTCGGGCTCGAGGATCTGCTTGCCGCGCGGCTGGCTGCCGGCGCTAGTCGGGTCGGCGACCTGCACCACCAGTTCGTTGGCGCCGGGCTTCAGGAACGGGGTGATGTCGAAGCCGAAGCTGTCGAACCCGCCCTGGTGTGCGCCGACGATCGCGCCGTTCACCCAGATGCGCGCGTCATGGTCGACCGCACCGAAGTTGAGCATCACATGCTGTCCGGCCCAGTCCTTGGGCACGGTGAAGCTGCGGCGATACCAGATACGGTCCTCGGGCGTGACTTTTCGCGCCACGCGCGAGAGCCGCGATTCGACCGGGAAGGGGACGAGGATCTGTCCGTCCATCCGTACCGGCTGCGGCGCCGCGGCTGGCGTGATCGCATAATCCCACAGGCCGTTGAGGTTCTGCCACGCGCTGCGCTGGAACTGCGGCCGCGGATAGCTGCGCCAGGCATTGTCGGGCGTCACGGCCTTGCCCCAGCGGGTGGTGATGGCCCCGGTATAGACTGCGTCGGATCGCGGAGCCGATGCCGGCTGGGCGGCGACGGATGCGGGCAGGGCCGCCAGAGCGAGGGCGTAGATCAGGCTGCGCATAGGGCGACTCCTCAAGGGCGCGAGAGCGAGGGCGGGGCGTCGGCGGGGCTGCTGCCCCAGGCGGTGTTGGGCTTGGGGCCCATGGTCAGCACCAGCCGCGCGCCGCTGGCGACATCGGCATGGCGGAACCAGGGCTTGCTCCAGGCGCGGCCGTTCAGCGTCGCCGACTGAATGTAGCGATTGGCCGCCGAGTTGTTGCGGGCGACGATCTCCAGCACCTTCCCGTTGCCCATCTTCAGCGTCGCGCGATCGAAGATCGGGCTCCCGAGGACATAGACGTCGCTCGACGGATCGACGGGATAGAAGCCCAGCGCGCTCATCACATACCAGGACGAGGTCGCGCCCTGGTCGTCCATGCCCGGATAGCCATAGCCGCTCGCATCGCTGCCATAGAGCTGCTCGAGCACCTGGCGCACCAGCGCCTGCGTCTTCCACGGCTGGCCGCTCCAGGCGTAGAGATAGGGGGCGTGCTGGTCGGGCTGGTTGCCCTGGACGAACTGGCCGATCATGCCGGTGCAGTCGCGGCAGATGCCCTTGGGGGCGTAGGGCGTCGTGAAGAAGGCATCGAGCTTGGCGTTGAACGCGGCGCGGCCGCCGAGCTCGGTGATCATGCCCTGCACGTCCTGCGGCGCCAGCCAGAGGGTCGACCAGCCCGAGGCCTCTTTCATCATGAAGTTGTAATAGGGCTCGGCCGGATCGAAGGGCGTGATCCACTTGCCGTCCGCGGTCCGGCCGCGGACGAAGCCGATCGCGGGATCGAACACGTTGCGATAGTTCAGCGCGCGCCTAGCGAAGCGCGCGGCATCATCCTTGTGACCGAGCCGCGCGGCGAGATCGGCCATCGCGGCATCGTCCCATGCATATTCGAGCGTCGTCGCCGCGCCCGCCTTGCCCCCCGCGTAAGGCGGGCTGGGGTTGCCCGGCGGGACCTCGTCGGCGATCCAGCCCTGCCGGTCATATTCCGCGAGATAGTCGCGCGGGCCCTTGGGATCGGTGGCGTTCCGGCGGAGATATTCGTACGCGGCCGCATAGTCGAAGGCAATGCCGCGCTGCATTGCGCCCAGGTATAGGAACACGGCATTGTCGCCGTGGAACGAGGTGTTCATGAAGCCGCGCTCGCGCGCCATGTCGAGCTCGGAGCGCATAATGTCCTGCACCACCTCGGGCTCCATCAGCTCCAGCAGCACGATCTGGTTGCGGCCGGTATCCCAGAAGGGCACCGGGCCGTAGCGGTCATAGGTGGCGGTCCGCACCTGGCCCTTGGTGTCGGTGAACCGCTCGCCCTTGCGCGCAACCAGCCGTGGGCTGGCGAAGGACTGGAACAGCGTGGAGTAGAACAGCATCTGCTGCTTGGGCGTGCCGCCGCTCACCTGCACCCGATCGAGCAGCCCGGCCCAGGCCGCGCGTGCCTTGGCCCGCACGCCGTCGAAATCCCATCCGGTGTTCTCGGCGCGCAGCCGCTGCTCGGCCTCGGCATAGCTGGTGCCGTGCGCGATTTTGACCAGCACGGCCTCGCCCTTGCGGGTGGCGAAGTCGAGATAGGCGCCGGCAAATTGGCCCTCCATCCGGTCGGCGCCGGGCTGGACGTCCTTGTCGCCAATCCCATAGCCGCGACTGGTGCCGGGCGCCTTGCGGAAGGTGCCATGGGTGGAGAAGTTCTTGGAGAATTCGGCGACGAAATAGCGCCCGTCGCGCACATCCTCCTCGCGCGGGCCGGCCGCCATGCCGCGCACGATATGATCGCCGAGGATCTCCACCGTGCCGCCGTGCCCCGAAAGGTTGAGGATCAGGTGCGCGCGCCTGGTCTCGGGGAAGGTGAACCGCATCAGGCTGGTCCACTGCGTCGCGGTCAGCTCGGCCCTGGTCTGAAAGCTGTTGAGGAAGACCGAATAATAGCCGGGCGCAGCGGTTTCCCGTGCCTTGTCGTAATACGCCTGGGTATACACCGGCGGCACCGTCCAGTCGCCGACCACCGGCATGAGGATCGGCTGGGCGCGGGCGCCGTAGGTCGGGCCGCCGCCGCCGGTGAAGCCAATCATCGTCGGGTTGGTGTAATAATAGGGGGTGGGGACACCCCAGGGATAGCTCAGCTCCACATTGACGTTGACCGGCGCGGCCTCGACCGAACTGTGCGGCAGTCGCGCGCCCGGTGAGGTCATGCCCGAATAGAGCGGCTCGCCCGCTGGCGGCGCATTGCCGATCCATTCCGGACGGTCGAGCGGGGCGGTGCCGACCAGCGGATTGGCGCGGTCGGCTGGAGCCTGGGTTTGCGCCTGCGCGAGGTGCGTGGACGCGAGCCAAGCGGCGGTACCGACGCACAAGATACCCGTACGCGCGGCAGTCTTCCAGCAGGTGTCGATCATAACCCCAGGCCTCTCCTCGCGCTTTTGTCTGGAACACGCCCATTCTTTGGAATGTGACGGTTCGCTCCGGCGCACCTCTTGGTCTGATAAATAAATCATTTTGTCAATTCTAACAGGAGACGGGGGAGACGGCCCTGTCCAGCGCTCGGTAGCTGTCAGATTCTGAAGGCAAGCGCCTGTGCGATCTGCAGATTTTCCTCAGGCGTCGCATATTCGCTGTCGGACGTAGCGACGAACTGTTTTTCGCGGCCGGTTATAGGCAAGAGTATATACGCAGATTACCCAACTTAGTCGGCGTATGGTGCGTCGAACAAATTGTTGCGTGTGGAATCCATTTACGAAGATCCGCATCTACAAATAGCAGCATCGCAGAAGTCGCGCGCGACATTCGCGCGAAGGTGGGCGTGGCGATCGGCGCGATGCAGATCGGCGACATTACCCGCCAGCGGCTCGAACATATCGCCGCCGGATTGCGCGCGGTCATCGATCTGCGGCAGACGGGGGATCCCGCCGATCCCGCGCCGATGCTGCTTGCGAGCGGTCATGTCCTGGCGTTGCTCGCCGCGCAGGCAGGCGACACCATCTCAGACTTTCAGCGCGAGTCGCTGCGACTTGCCGATAATCTGTCCGGCATCGCGCCCGACACGGCTGCGCTGCTGCAGATCAAGGCGGAGGGCGCGCAGGTACAGCCAGGGCAAGACAAGGCCGCTTTTCTTGCCGGGATCGAGCAGAGCGTGGCGGAGGTACATAGCGTGACCATCAAGCTGCGCGATGCCGACGCGCGCGCCCAGCGCCTCGGCGCGTCGACCTCCGCGAGCGCAGAGCGGCTGGCGGCGCGGTTGCGGATCGTCCACCGCGTCAACGACGACGTGCATCTGATGGCGTGGAACACCGATCTTCGCTGTCACCGTCTCGGAGACGAGGGCAAGGCGCTGGCGATGGTGGCGTCCGAGATTCGCGGCTTCGCCACCACCCTGGCGAACGTGTCGGGGCGATCCGCGCGTCGGTGGAAACGCTGGTCGCGGCGGTGGCCGCCTTGCGCGATCCAGATGCAGCGACGGGGGTAGACCCTGCCGAAGCGCTCGCCGCTTCGCTGGCCTGCATCCACGACGGTGCCGTGCGGATGCGCGAGGGCATGGAGGGTCTCGACGCGCACGCCGCGTCCGTCCGCGGCATCATCGAGACGACCAGCCGGACGATCGACTGCGACGCCGAATGTGGCGAGGAACTGCGCAGGGCGGCGGACCATCTGTCGTTGCTGGCGGCCCCGTGCAGCGATCCCGACGAGAAGAGCGCCGCGATCCTCCTGCCGATGATCGACCAGCTTGCCCGCTGTTATACCATGGCGCGCGAGCGGGAGGTGCACCGCGCCTTTTCCATTGCCGCGCCACCAGACGGATCAGCTCCGCCGGCGGGGACGATATCCGAAGACGATGCGGACGATGGCCTGTTCTAACGCCGCAGCGCGACGCCGGTCGGTGCGCAAATAGGCAGGCGGTGCGCCGACTCCAGGCCGTTGCCGCTGACCGAACGATCTACCGGGGCAATGCTGGCGGCTGATCGCGCCAAATCCAGCGTAGCACGTCGGGAAGCAACGCGCCGCCATCGGCATCCGAATGCCCTCCGTCGGTCCATGCATGGCGCACGTCGTAGCGCGGCCCCGGCCGCTTCTCCGAATCGGCATGGGCATTGGCCCATTCGAGGCTCTTGAGCATCTGCTGGTTGGCGAGGAACCAGTTGCCATGCTCGTTGTCGAGATCGTCGCGGCCGTCTTGGAGGAAAATGCGAAGCGGACGGATCGGACTCTTGCGGATCAGCCCCGGATAGACATCGCCGCCATAGGTTCGCGGCTGGCCCGCCGCATCAAGGGTGAGGCCGATCGAGGTGTAGCTGCCGATGCAGCTGATCACGTTGCCGAACGCCTCGGGGTGGCGCCAGGCAAGGGTCCAGGAGGCGATGGCACCGCTGGAGGTGCCGCCGACCGCACGGCGCCTCGGATCGGCGGAGAAGCGCCAGCGCTGCGCGACGGCGGGGAGCAGCTCGTCAAGCGTCATCCGGGCGTAGGCGTCGGACAGCGCGTCATATTCCTCGACCCGGTGGTCGGGGTTCTGCATGCCGAGCGTGTCGGGATAGTGCGCCGATCGGTTGCCGGGGGTGACGAACACGCCGAGCGTCTGGGGAATGGCGCCCTGCGCGATCAGCGCATCGAGCATCGCGGGCACCTTGAGCGAACCGTTGGGATTGGTCGCGCGCTGGCCGTCCTGGAACAGGAGCAGGTTGGGCGGCCGCGCCGGATCATAGCCGGCGGGGACATAGACCCAGTAACGCCGTACCGTGCCAGGATAGACCCGCGAGTGTAGCTCGAACGGGCCCTCCAGGCGGCCGTGGAGCGGTGCGGCGACGGTTTCCTGCGGCGGCGTGGCGATCGCGGCGGCTGTCGCCATCGCCACCAGCGCGCCGGCGAGGAGGAGCGGGACGCGGATCATGCCTGGTCTCCCGCAACATGCGCCGCGGCGGCCGCGCGAACGGCGAGCCAGCGATCGCGCTCCTCCTGCGCGTCGGCGAGCGCGCGGTGCGCGGGGGGTCCGCGATCCTGCATGACGGCATGGACCAGCAGGTCCTCGATCGTGGCGTCGAGCAGCGCTGGCGGCACGTGGCCGTCGAGCACCGCGCGGGCCGCTTCGCGCCCCGCAGCTTCGGTGTCCCGCAGGCGCAGGCTGTGGCGGGGCAGCCCGGCGGCGCGGAGCAGCGTGCTCAGCCACTTGCCGTCCCAGCTCGGCGCGCTGGCCAGCAAATCGTGGCCGGTCAGCACCTCGACCAGTCGCTGCGCCACCGCATCGTGCGGCTCCCCCTCGGCGAGCAGCGTTGCGCGGGGAATGTGGTGGATCGCCTCGGCAGCGGGGTCCCAGTCGTCCCAGTCGGGAGCGGGGCGGATAAGATGGGCTTCCGACCGGCCGTCCTCGAACACCCATGCCACCTCGATCGGGTAGCTGTGCTTGCCCAGCGACGAGGCTTCGAAGTCCATGAACACCAGCATGCTCATGATAACGACAGCGAAGGGCCTGGACTGCAAGGCCTTTTCGCGGGTCAGCGCAGCCGGATGGACAGCTCGACCTCGTCGTTGAACGGCATCGACATATAGCCGCCCGCAACCTTGCTCACCCGCTCGAGATAATCCGGACAATGATCGACATTGTCGGCGATCAGGATCGCGCCGGGGCGCAGCCGCGGTTCGAGCAGGTCGAGAATATCGGCATAGAGCGCCTTTGCGCCATCGAGCAGGACCAGGTCGATCGTGTCGGGCAGGTCGACGGTCAGCGTTTGCAACGCATCACCTTCGCGGAAATCGACCAGGTCGGCGAGGCCAGCTTCGGCGAGATTGGCCCTGGCACGTGCGATCTTGGAGGGTTCGAACTCGGTCGCGATCAGCCGCCCGCCGCCATTGTCGCGCAGTGCCGCTGCAAGATGGAGCGTCGAGATTCCGAACGAGGTACCGAACTCGACGATGGTGTGCGCCTTGGTGGCGCGGCCCAGCATGTAGAGCAGGGTGCCGACGGCGGGAGAGACCGGCAAGGCGAAGTCGCCGAGCCGGGCGTAGAGTTCGGTATAGTCGGTCTTGCTGCGCAGCAGGCGGCGCTGCTCCTCGCCGCTGATACCGGCGAAGGCGGGGGCGAGCGCGGGCGGATTCGCCTCGGCCTCGGCAAACAGACGCGCGATTAGGGGCGCCACGGGGGCGCTGGTCAGCGTATTGGTCATGGGGGTGCTCCGGTACTCGGCGGGAACTTGCCGGCACCGCCAAAATACGACTAATTCGTCAGCTTCGCCTATTCGCATTGCCAAGGACACGCATGGCCGCCGCCCGAACGCCGCCGATTCACGCGCGGAAGCGCCCGAAACAACAGCGCGCGACCGAGCTGATCGAGGCAGTGCTCGAAGCCGCTGTTCAGGTTTTGATGGCGGAGGGCGCGCAGCGTTTCACCACCGCGCGAGTCGCCGAGCGGGCGGGCGTGAGCGTCGGCTCGCTCTACCAATATTTCCCCAACAAGGCCGCGATCCTGTTCCGGCTGCAGGCGGACGAATGGCGCCGGACCACGGCGCTCCTCTCGGGGATCCTGGAGCAGCACGACGTGCCCCCGCCGGAGCGCCTGCGCCAGCTGGTCCATGCGTTCGTTCGCTCCGAATGCGAGGAGGCGGCGATCCGCCTCGCGCTGGCCGACGCCGCGCCGCTCTACCGCGACGCACCCGAAGCGGTGGCGGCCAAGGGCGATGCGGCGCGCGTCTACCGCGTCTTTGTCGCGGAAGCGCTGCCGGACCTTCCCGAGGCCGATCGCCATCTGGCGGGCGACCTGATCAAGACGACGATGAGCCAGGTCGGTGCCAGCTTCTCCGCGACCCCGCGCAGCGAAGCGGAAATCGTCGCCTGGTCCGACGCGATGGCGGACATGTTCCTCGCATATCTGAGCGCGCTTCGCGGCAAAACCGGTTAGGGTGGCCCGAATGAGCGATCCGCACGACCTCGACCGATTCGTCGCCGCGCAGGAGGGGAGCTACGAAACGGCGCTCGCCGAGATCCGCCGCGGCGCCAAGCGCAGCCACTGGATGTGGTACATTTTCCCGCAGGTTGCCGGGCTCGGCCGAAGCGCGACGGCGCAACGCTACGCCATCGCCTCGCTGGCCGAGGCGCGCGCCTATATCCAGCATCCGCTGCTCGGCGCCCGGCTGCGCGACAGCGTCTCGGCGCTGCAGGACCTGACCAGCGGCACCGCGGAGGGCGTGTTCGGCGAGATCGATGCGATCAAGCTGCGCTCGTCGCTGACCCTGTTCGAAGCTGCCGGGGCGGGCCCGCTCTTCGCCGCCGCGCTCGATCGCTGGTTCGGCGGCACCCGCGACCCGGCGACGCTGGCGCTCCTCGAGCGGGACTCCGGTTAGGCGTCCAGCAGCGGCAGCAGGATCGTCTCGATCGCCTGGGCGACGCCGTCGGCATCGTTGCCGCCGGTCACGTGCATCGCCGCCTTGCGGACGTCCTCCGGACCCTGGCCCATCGCGATCGACAACCCGGCGCGCCGGAACATCGGCAGGTCGTTATACTGATCGCCGATCACCGCGACGTCGCTGAGCGGCACGTCCAGCGTCGCCGCCAGCGCGGCGATGCCGTCGCCCTTGTTCGCGCTCGGGGCCGTCACGTCGAGATAATAAGGCTGCGAGCGCGCGACCTCGGCCCCGTCGCCCAGCGCCGCCGCGACGTCGGTTTCCAGCCCGGCGAGCATCTCGTGATCGGAAGACACCGCCACGACCTTGTCGATCACGTCGAGCAGCGGCGTGAAATCGGTGCAGACGACCGGCTCCTGCGCCGAGGTGACGCACTCACGCGCCGTATAATCATCGTCCAGCCGATCGGCATACCATTGGCCCTTGGCGAAGACCCAGCGGATCACCCCCGGACGGTCGACCAGCGCAAGCGTGCGTGCGGCGACCTCCGGATCGAGATGCGTCGCCGACAGCACCGTGCCGTCGGGCCGCACGATGGTGCCGCCATTGAACGCGCCGATCGGGGTGGTGAGCCCCAGCCGCTCGGCGATCCACAGCAGCCCGCTCGGCGGGCGGGCGCTGATGATCGAGACGGGCACGCCCGCCGCGACCAGCCGCTGCACCGCCGCCACGACGGGTCCGCCGAGGGTCTTGTCGGGCCGTACCAGCGTGCCGTCGACGTCGGAGAGGAAGAGGCGCAGGTTCATTCGATCTCGTGCCAGTTGCGGCCGTCGCGCGCGAGCAGCGCGTCGGCGGAGGCGGGGCCGGTGCTGCCGGCGGGATAGTCGTCGGGTTCGCCGCTGCGCCAGGCGTCGAGCAGCGGCTGCACCGCGCGCCAGCCGCCCTCGATCTGGTCGGCGCGCTGGAACAGGCTCTGGTCGCCGATCAGCACGTCGTAGAGCAAGGTCTCGTAACCGGTGCGGTGGCCGAGATCGAAGGCATCGGCATAGGCGAAGCTGAGACAGGCCGGTACCGTCTCGATCACCGGACCGGGCCGCTTGACCGACATTTCGAGCTTCAATGCCTCGCCCGGTTGGATCTGCAGGATCAGCCGGTTCGGCGGCAGCGCCTCGGCCGGCGTGTCGCGAAACATCAGCGGGGGCACGGCGCGGAAGTGGATGACGATCTCGGTATCACGCGCGGTCAGCGCCTTGCCGGTGCGCAGGTAGAAGGGAACGCCGTGCCAACGCCATGTTTCGACGGCCACCTTCAGCGCGACATAGGTCTCGGTGTTGCTGTCGGGCGTCACGTCGGGCGTGTCGCGATAGGTCGGAACGTCCTTGCCGCCGGCGGTGCCTGCCAGATAGCGGCCTCGCACGGCATCCTCGGGCCGGATTGGCCGCACAGCAGCGATCGCCTTCGACTTTTCGGTACGCAGCGCCTCGGCGTCGAAGCTGTTCGGCGGCTCCATCGCGACCAGCGCCAGCAGCTGGAACAGGTGGTTGGGCACCATGTCGCGCAGCGCGCCGGTTTCGTCATAGAATTTGCCGCGGCTGCCGACCGACACCGTCTCGGCCGCGGTGATCTCGACATGGTCGACATAGCGGTTGTTCCACACCGCCTCGGTCAGCGCGTTCCCGAAGCGGGCAACGGTGATGTTCTGTACCGTTTCCTTGCCGAGGAAATGATCGATCCGGTAGATCTGCGTCTCCTCGGCATGGCCGAGCAGCTTGGCATTGAGCGCCTGCGCCGATGCCAGGTCGGCGCCGAACGGCTTCTCGACGACGAGGCGGCGGAAACCGTCGCCTTCGTCGAGCAGGCCGCTGGTGCCGAGCTTCTCGCCGATCGGGCCGAAGAAGTTGGGCGCAGTGGCGAGGTAGAAGACCGCATTGCCGTGGAGCCGCGCCTTGAGCGTCGCATAGAGCGCATCGTCGCCGAAATCGCCGCGAAGATAGGTGATGCGGTGCTCCCAGCGCTCCCAGGCATCTTCATCGCCTTCGACGAAGCTCTTCAGCTTTTCGCGCAGGCCTGCATCATCGCCCTCGCCATGGCTGATGCCGAGCAGCCTGGTCTCGCCGTCGAGTAGCCCGTCGCGCTCGAGATGAACGAGCGCCGGCATCAGCAGCCGGCTGGCGAGGTCGCCCATCGCGCCGAAGATCACCAGCGTGGCGGCGGGCGCCCGTGGCGCATCGCTCATTGCGGCATCTCGACATGCCCGCCAAAGCCGAAGCGCATCGCCGAGAGCAGTTTGTCGCCGAACGTGTTCTCGACGCGGCTGCGATAGCGCGCGAACAGCGCGGCTGTCAGGACATGGACGGGCACCGCTTCTTCCATGGCCGCGTCGATCGTCCAGCGACCTTCGCCCGAATCAGCAACCTTGCCGCTGTAGTTTTCGAGCATGCCGTCCTTGGCCAGCGCCTGGGCGGACAGGTCGAGCAGCCAGGAAGAAATCACTGAACCGCGGCGCCACACCTCGGCAATGTCGGTCAGGTTGAGGGCGAACCGCTCGTCCTCGGGCAGCTGATCGGACGCCTTGCTCTTCAGCACGTCAAAGCCCTCGGCATAGGCCTGCATCAGGCCGTATTCGATGCCGTTATGCACCATCTTGACGAAGTGACCCGAGCCGGCGGGGCCGCAATGGATATAGCCCTTTTCGGCGCGCGGATCGAAGCCCTCACGGTCGGCGCGCTCGGCGGTGCGGGGGATGGTGCCCAAGCCCGGGGCCAGCGCGTCGAAGATCGGATCGAGCAGATCGACCACCTCCTTCTCGCCGCCGATCATCATGCAGAAGCCGCGGCTGAGGCCCCATACGCCTCCCGAGGTGCCGACATCGACATAGTGTAGCCCCCGTCCGGCCGCGGCCTTGGCGCGACGGATATCGTCCTTGTAGAAGCTGTTGCCGCCGTCGATGATGATGTCGCCGGGTTCGGCGGCGGCCATCAGCGCCTCCACCGTGGTCTCGGTCGGCTCGCCGGCGGGCAGCATCACCCAGAAGATGCGCGGTGCGGCCATGTTGGCGACGACGTCCTCGAGCGAGCTGGCAGGCGTCGCGCCATCCTTGGCCATGGCGTCCACCGCTTCGCTGCTCCGGTCAAACGCCACGATCTCATGACCGTGCTCCATCAGCCGGCGTCCGATCCCCGCACCCATCCGGCCGAGGCCGATCATCGCAAGACGCATCCGCACTATTCCTTTCGTCGTTCTCAAAGGGCCGCGAGCACGGCCGTTGTCAGCGCCTCTATCCCGCCGCCGCCGCGCTTCAAATGGACGCGCAGCACCCGGCGCCCGCGCTCGGCGAGGACATCGGTGTCGCCGCGGGCCTGGGCGATCTGGACGGTGCCGAAGCTGGCCTTGCGGCCGGGCACGTCGAGGTCCGGATCGGGGTCGCGGGTGATGGTGAGGAAAACGCCGCCCGCCGGGCCGCCCTTATAGGCCTGCCCCGTAGAATGCAGGAAGCGCGGGCCGAAGCCGGCGACGGTCGCTACCCGCTTCGCATCGCGCACCGCGACGCGCATTGCGGTCAGCGCCGCGGTGTCGGCATCGTTGCGCTCGATATAGGCGAGGAAACCGGCATAGTCGCCGGAGACCAGCGCGGCGAAATGATCGGCGAGCGGGCTGGCGGGGCTGCCGGAGAGCGACTGGCCCTTGCTCGCATAGAGCGCGAAATCGGCATTCTCGGCGATCGGCTGCTCGGGATCGAGCGCGCCCGAGGCTTCATAGGCGTCGACCAGCGTGCGCGTCGCGACCTTGGCGTCCTCGACATCGGGCTGGTCGAACGGGTCGATGCCGATCACCGCGCCGGCGATGGCCGTTGCGACTTCCCAGCGGAAGAATTCCTGCCCGATCAGCCGCGGGGTATCGAGCGTGATCCGTACTACCGGGTGCCCCGCGGCGGCGAGGGCGTCGAGCTTCTCGGTATCGGCGCTGCCCCCGGCGCCCGCCAGCGCGAACTGCACGAACACCCTGTCGTTGCCATAGGCCTCGGGCGCGCCGAGCGGCTCGAGGTCGACGGGGACGATGCCCTTGCCCTGCTTGCCGGTGGATTCGGCGAGCAACTGTTCGAGCCAGGCGCCGAGCGGGGCGAGCGGCGGTTCGGCGAGGATGGTCAGCTTGTCGCGGCCGGCCTTGGCAGCCTCGCCCAGCACCACGCCGAGGCGGACGCCGGGATTGGCGGCCGGCGGCACGTCTGCGCCGCAGGAATGGACCATCGGCTGGGTGGCCTCGAAGAAGCCCGGCACGTCGAGGCCCATCGCCGCAGCGGGGACCATGCCGAACACCGACAGCACCGAATAGCGGCCGCCGATCGCGGGATCGCCAGGGAAGGTGGCGCGGAAGTCGTCGTCGCGCGCCGTGGCTTCGAGCTTGGAGCCGGGATCGGTCACCGCGACGAAATGCGCGCCCTTGCGGCCGCTCGCCTCGAAGAAATAGGCGCGCAGCAGTTCGGGTTCCAGCGTCGAGCCGGACTTGGACGAGACGATGAACAGCGTCTCGGCCGGATCGATCTGCGCCTGCACCGCGGCGATCTGGCCGGGATCGGTGGTGTCGAGCACATGCAGCTTAGGGCTGCCCGAGGCATTGCCGAGGATCTGCGCCAGCACCTCCGGCCCGAGGCTCGATCCGCCCATGCCGAGCAGCACCACGTCGCGGAACTGCTTGGCCTGTTGCGTCAATTGCTGGAGCGCGGCCATGTCGACCTGCTCGCCGCGCGCGGCGGGGAGCCAGCCGAGCCATTTGGCTTCGTCGCCGCCGCTCCACAGCGTCGCGTCGCCCGCCCACAACCGGCGCGACCAGGCGTCGGCGCGGGCGGTCGCCACGCGATCCTCGACGGCCTTTTCCAGCGCTTCGGGCAATTGCGCTGCGAAGCCGTTCAGCCGCTTGCCGAGATGCGCGGTGCGCTTGGCAGCCACCGCCCCGAGCAGCGCATCGGCGGCGTCGCCGAACTGCTGCACGCCGTCGAGCACCAGCGCGCGGGTGATGTCATCGAGGCCGAGGCCCAGCCGATCGGCTTCCACCAGCACGTGGCGCGCTTCGTCCAGGCCATCGGTCAGCGTCTCCGCCACCGTGCCATGGTCGCGAAACGCGTCCATCGTCTTGGGCGGCATGGTGTTGACCGTGTCGGGCCCGATCAGCGTGTCGATGTACAGCGTGTCGGGATAGGCCGGGTCCTTCACGCCGGTAGAGGCCCAGAGCAGCCGCTGCGGCATCGCCCCCTTGGCGGCGAGCGCCTGCCAGCGGGGGCTGGCGATCATCTCCAGATACCAGGCATAGGCGCGCTTGGCATTGGCGATGGCGACTTTGCCGCGCAGCGCCTTCAGCGCGTCGCTTTCGGGATCGCCTTCGGCCACCCGCGCGTCGATTTTCTTGTCGATCTGGATATCGATCCGGCTGACGAAGAAACTCGCGACGCTCGCGATCCGATCGATCGGATCGCCCTGCGCGACGCGTGCTTCCAAGCCCGCAAGATAGGCTTCGGCCACCGCCTGGTAGCTCTCCTGCGAGAAGAGCAGCGTCACGTTGATGTTGATCCCGTCCTCGATCAGTTGGCGGATCGCGGGGGCGCCGGCCTGGGTGCCGGGGACCTTCACCATCAGATTGGGCTCGTCGACATGGGCCCAGAGCCGGCGCGCCTCCTCGATCGTCGTCTCGGTGCCGTTGGCGAGATAGGGCGAGACTTCCAGGCTGACATAGCCGTCGCGGCCGCCCAGCCGGTCATAGACCGGACGGAGATCGGCGGCGGCGGCCTTGATGTCGCCGATCGCCTGGCTCTCGTACACATCGGCCACGCTGGCGTCGCCGGTGCCGAGGAAGCGGTTGAAGCCCTCGTCATAGGCGTCGCCATGCCCCATCGCCTTTTCGAAGATCGACGGGTTGGAGGTAACCCCGGTCAGGCCGTCCTGCTCGATCAGCTTGCGCAGGCCGCCGTCGCGCAGGAAGCTGCGGTCGACGAAATCGAGCCACGCGGCCTGTCCGGCTGCGTGAAGCTGCTGGAGCTTGCTGTCCGCGCTCATTTGGCTTGCTCCAGCACGTCGCGCGCGACCTTCATGACATTGTCAACGGTGAAGCCGTATTTCTCCTGCAGCTTGGCGAGCGGGGCGGAGGCGCCGAACGTCGACATGGTGATGGTGGCGCCGTGGCTGGTGACATAGCGATCCCAGCCCATCGACCCGGCCTGCTCAACCGCGACGCGCGCCGTCACGTCCGGCGGCAGCACGGACTCGCGATAGGCGCGGTCCTGCTTCTCGAAGAGATACCAGCTCGGCAGCGAGACGACGCGCGAGCGCACGCCCTCTGCGGTCAGCCGCTCATGCGCTTCGACGACCATCGGCAGCTCCGACCCGGTGCCGATCAGGATCACCTGCGGATCGCCGCCCTCGGCATCGGCGAGCACATAGCCGCCGCGCGCGACACCATCGGCCGAGGCATATTTGCTGCGGTCGAGCGTCGGAATCGCCTGGCGAGAAAGGATCAGCGCAGTGGGCTCATGGCTGTGCTCGAGCGCGACCTTCCAGGCGACCGCGACTTCGTTGGCGTCGCCGGGGCGGATGGTGTCGAGGCCGGGGATTGCGCGCAGCGTGGCGAGATGCTCGATCGGCTGGTGGGTCGGCCCATCCTCGCCGACGCCGATGGAATCATGCGTGAACACGAAGACCACCGGCAGCTCCATGATCGCCGCGAGGCGGATCGGCGCGCGCATGTAATCGGCGAACACGAGGAAGGTCGCGGTGTAGGGGCGCAGATAGCTCAGCGCCATGCCGTTGGCGATCGAGCCCATCGCATGTTCGCGCACGCCGAAATGCAGGTTCTTGCCGCCATAGTTATTGGCTTCGAACGAGTCCGCACCCTTGATGTCGGTCTTGGTCGAGGGCGACAGGTCCGCCGCGCCGCCGAGCAGCGCAGGGAGGTGCGGGGCGACCGCGTTGATCACCTTGCCGCTGCTGTCGCGCGAGGCGAGGCCCTTGGCGTCGGTGTCGAAGCTCGGCAGGGCCTGCTGCCAGCCATTGTGGAGTTTGCCGCGGCGGAGCTCGTCGATCTCGGCGGCTTCCTGGGGGAACGCCTCGCGGTAGCGGGCGAACAGCTGCTCCCAAGCCTCGCGTGCCGGCTTGCCACGATCCGCGACCGCCGCGCCGAAGCGGTCGGCTACGCCCTCGGGGACGAGGAACTGCGCGTCCTCGGGCCAGCCATAGGCTTTTTTGGTCGCGCGGACATTGTCCTCGCCCAGCGCCTCGCCATGCGCCTTCTCGCTGCCGGCGCGGGGCGATCCCCAGCCGATCACCGAATGGACTACGATGAAGGTCGGCGCGTCGCTGGTCGCGCGGAAGGTGGCGATCGCCTCGGCGAGCGCGACGGTGTCATTAGCATCATCGACATGCAGCACGTTCCAGCCATAGGCCTGGAAGCGCTGGCCGACATCCTCGTCGAAGGCGAGATCGGTGCTGCCCTCGATCGAGATATGGTTGCTGTCGTAGATCCAGCAGAGATTCGAGAGTTTGAGGTGCCCGGCGATCGAGGCGGCCTCGCCGGACACGCCCTCCATCATGTCGCCGTCCCCGCATAGGACATAGACGTCATGGTCGAACAGGTCGAAGCCGTCGCGATTGTAGCGGGCGGCAAGCGCGCGCTCGGCGATCGCCATGCCCACCGAATTGCCGCAGCCTTGGCCGAGCGGGCCGGTGGTGGTCTCGACGCCGGTAGTCATCCGATATTCGGGATGCCCGGGGGTCTTGGACGAGAGCTGGCGGAACTGCTTGATGTCGTCGAGGCTCACCGCCGGCTTGCCGGTCGGCTGGCCATCGGCATCGATCTCGCGCACGCCGGCAAGGTGCAGCACCGAATAGAGCAGCATCGAGGCATGGCCGACCGACAGGACGAAACGGTCGCGATTGGGCCAGTCGGGGGCTGCGGGATCATAGCGGAGGAACTGGCTCCACAGCGTGTGGACCACCGGCGCCAGCGCCATCGGCGTGCCGGGGTGGCCGCTGTTCGCCTTCTGCACCGCGTCCATGCTGAGCGTGCGGATGGTGTCGATCGCCAGGCGATCGGGCGAGCCGTCTTCGTGGATCTTGGGGTCGAGGTCGGACATGGATCAGGCAACTCCGTTCGTCGCGATGCAACGGGTGGGTTCGCAAATGGCTGCAATCTTATTCATCTATCGGCCGCTCCTGCCGGCTCACTCCGTCGCTCGCGGCGACGTAGAGCGCGTCGATCTCGGTGAGGAACAGGCCGTGCCCGAGCGCGCCGGGGATGGCCGAGAGAGCGTCGGCTATGGCTGCCGAGTCGTCGAGGTCCGCGAAGCGGGCGTCGAGGATGTGATGCCCCCAGTCGGTCACCCACGGATCCCCGTCGCGCACGCGCAGCTCGGCCGAGCCGCCGAGGCGCACTATCTCCGCCGCGACGAGCCCCTGCGCGGCCGGCAATATCTCGATCGGGACCGCGCGGGCGCTGAGCCGCTCGACTCGCTTCGAGGCGTCGGCAATGGCAATGTTGCGGCGGGCGAGCGTGGCGACGATCTTCTCGAGCAGCATCGCCCCGCCGCCGCCCTTGATCGCGCGGAGCCGGCGGTCGATCTCGTCGACGCCGTCGATACACAGGTCGATTGCCGTCAGGTCATCGGGCGCCGCCAGGCGGATGCCGGCAGCGCGTGCCGCAGCTTCAGTGGCGCGCGAGGTCGCGATGGCGGTGATGTCAAGCCCGGCCGCCACGCGCGGGGCCAGCAGCTGCACAACATGCGCCGCGGTGCTGCCGGTGCCGAGGCCGACGACCATGCGGTCCTGCACCTCTTCCACCGCGGCGGCGGCAGCGGCGCGCTTGAGGCGCTCGGCATCGGCGGGGGAGACCATGACAGCCGAACGGTACAGCGCCGCTGGCGTTCCGGCTGCTATACACGCGTCTAGGCGCAACGTGGAGGCTGGTCATCCGCGCCGGCCGCGATATGGTAGCGCTACCGAAGGCTGGCGCGGGCTGCCCTCGGTCGGAAAGTCGATGCCGCCAAAGCGGATGCGAGGGGATGCCATGAAGATTTCGACGATCGCCGCTGCCGCGGTGCTGCTGGGCGCGAGCGCTGCGCCCGCGCTCGCCCAGGCGCCCGCCTGGTTCAGCGACTTCCGCTATACCGGCCATGCGATGGAATCGGCAAAGCCCGGCCCCGGCGAATATCGCAACCCGATCCTCTCGGGCTATTATCCGGACCCGTCGGTCACCCGCGTCGGCGAGGACTATTATCTCGTCCTCTCGTCCTTCGCCCATTATCCGGGGCTGCCGATCTTCCATTCGAAGGACCTGGTCCACTGGACCCAGATCGCCAACGCGATCGACCGGCCGGGCCAGCTCGATTTCACGGGCATGCGCACCTCGCAGGCGGTGTTCGCGCCGGACATCTCGTACCACGCCGGCACCTATTACATCGTCAACACCTGTGTTGGCTGCAAAGGCAATTTCGTGATCACCGCCAAGGACCCGCGCGGTCCCTGGTCCGATCCGATCTGGCTGCCGTTCGAGGGCATCGATCCCTCGATCACCTGGGAAGGCGACAAGGCTTATATCGTCAACAACCGCGCCCCCGACGAGACCCCGCGCTACGAAGGCCACCGCGCGATCTGGATCCAGGAATATGACTGGCGCGCGGGCAAGATGGTCGGCCCTAGCACCCAGCTGATCAACGGCGGCGTCGACATCGGCAAGAAGCCGGTTTGGATCGAAGGACCGCACGTCTTCAAGAAGGATGGCTGGTACTATCTCACCGCTGCCGAGGGCGGGACCAGCGTCAACCATTCGCAGGTGGTGTTCCGCTCCAAGGAGCTGCTCGGGCCCTATGTGCCCTTCGCGGGCAACCCGATCCTGACCCAGCGCGACCTCGACCCCAATCGTCCGAACCCGGTCACCTCCACCGGCCATGCCACGCTGGTGCAGACCCAGAAGGGCGACTGGTGGGCGACCTTCCTCGGCGTGCGCCCCTATGCCGACGACTTCTACAACACCGGCCGCGAGACCTTCCTGCTGCCGGTGACCTGGACGGACGGCTGGCCGATGATCCTGCCCCACGGCAAGCCGGTACCGATGGTGGTCAAGGCACCCAATCTGCCCGCGCAGCCCGCGCCCGCGCTGCCGACCAGCGGCGACTTCAGCTATGTCGACCGCTTCGCCGGCAACACGCTGTCGATGCAATGGGTCGGCATCCGCACGCCCGAGACGCCCTTCTACAAGGTCGAGCGCGGCGAACTGGTGATCACCAAGCCCGCGCCGCTCGGCGACCTTAATCAAGTGCCCGGCTTCGTCGGACGCCGCCAGCAGCATGCCAATGCCACGGTGAGCGTGACGGTGCGCTATGCCCCCGCCAAGGCGGGCCAGCGCGCCGGGCTCGCGGCGGTGCAGAGCGACCTTCACTATCTCTTCTTCGGCCTCACCAACAGCGGCGGCACGCGGACGCTGGGGCTCTATACCCGCGCCAAGGGCGACGAGCAGCTGGTCGCCTCGACCCCGCTGCCCGGCACCGCGCCGGTGACGCTCACCCTGCGGATCACCGGCGGCACCATGGCGTTCGACTATGCGAGCGGCGCCACCAAGGGCACCCTCAAGCGCAACCTCGACGCGCGCTTCCTCAGCACCCACGAGGCCAGCGGGTTCGTCGGCACGATCATCGGGCCGATGGCACAGTGATGCGGCGCTTCCTCCTCGCGACCGTCGCCGCCGCGCTGCTGCCGGTTGCCACTTCCGCCCAGGTCTGGCGCTCGGACCAGGGCGACGGGACCTATCACAATCCGCCGCTCAACGCCGACTATCCCGATCCCGACATCATCCGGGTGGGCAAGGACTTCTATTTCGCCAGCACCACCTTCGCCAATGTGCCGGGGCTCACCATCCTACACTCCCGCGACCTGGTGAACTGGAACATCCTCAGCCACGTCATCCCGCGGCTCAACGGCGCCGCCGAGTTCGACCTGAAGGACGGCGGCTCCTATCGCGCCGGCGTCTATGCGCCGAGCCTGCGCTACCATGCCGGCATGTACTATCTGGCGGTCACGCCGATCCGGCAGAACACGCGCATATATCGCGCGCGGGATCCGCGCGGCCCTTGGACCTATGCCACGCTGGACCGCGCCGCCTTCGATCCGGCGCTGTTCTTCGACGAGGACGGGCAGGTCTATCTCGCCACCTCGATCGGCACCAACGGCACGATCACGCTGCACACGCTCGACAAGACCGCGTCGAAGATCACCGCCAGCCGGGTGATCTACTACAACAAGGGCGCGGAAGGGTCGAAGCTGCTCAAGCGGAACGGCTGGTATTATCTGTTCAATTCGATCCCCAACAAGCTGGCGCTCACCGTCTCGCGGGCGCGCAAGCTCGATGGGCCGTGGGAGACCAAGCCGCAGATCGACGATACCACCGGCGGCCACCAGGGCGCGCTGGTCGATCTGGCGGACGGCCGGGACGTCGGCTTCGTCATGCGCGATTCCGGCCCGATCGGCCGCGTCACCAATATCAGCCCGGTCTTCTGGCAGGATGGCTGGCCGGTCTGGGGCACGCCCGAGCAGCCCGGCCGCGTGCCCGATCGCGCGCGCAAGCCGATCCAGGGCGGTCGCTTCCTGGAACCGCCGACGTCGGACGACTTCACCTCGACGACGCTCGGCCGCCAATGGCAGTGGAACCACAATCCGCTCGACCCCTATTGGTCGCTCACCGCGCGGCGCGGCTGGCTACGGCTGCGCGCAGTGCAGGCGGATCAGCTCTGGTGGGCGCGCAACACGCTGGTGCAGAAGGGCCAGGCGCTGCGCTCGCGCGGGGAAGTCGTGGTGGATCCCGCCGGCATCCGGCCGGGCGACGTGTGCGGCTTCGGCACCTTCGGCAAGTATAGCGCGGCGATCGCCGTGGTCGGCCAGCCGGACGGCAGCCGCGCGCTGTCGATGCGGGTGACCGAGTCCACCACCTCGGGGCCCAAGACCGAGATCCGCGTCGCCGCGATCCCGACCAACGCGCCGCGGCTGTGGCTGCGCACCGAGATGGACTTCACCGCGGCGACCGCGCTGCTCTCGTACAGCGAGGACGGCCGCAGCTTCACCTCGCTCGGCGGCACCGTCCCCCTGGTATATGACTGGCGGACCGGCACCTTCCAGGGGGTTCAGTTCGCGCTGTCCTGCTTCAACCCGGGGGCCGCGGGCGGGGCGCTGGACGTCGACCGGTTCACCCTGTCCCGCTTCTGATCGCCGCCACCGCCTCCGTTCGTCGCACCCTCGCTTGCGCCGCGCCTCGATCGCGGCAAGAGAATGATACAGTGTATCATGCAAGGGCGAGAAGATGGTGGCGCAGGCAAGCTTGGCGTTGGACGTTCCGGACCGGGGGGCGGTTTCCCCGGCGCTCGCCATTGAACGCTGCGAGCCCGCCGTGCTGGAAGCCGCCGCGCAACCCTATGTGCACCTCGCCGTCTGGCATCGACGCTTCCCCGCGGCGCTCGACTGGCTGGGCAGTCTCGACTGGAGCGCGATCGACGATTGCGAGCTGACCAGCCAGGTCGAGATGCTGCCGGTGACCATCGCCGACGGTCTGGCAGCGGCAGGCTATCCCTATGGTGCGCGGGGCACGGCCTTGTGCGACGAGATCGTCGGGCTCGCGCGGCACTTCGCAGACGCGTTGAAGCTGGACGCGGTGACGGTGCGGCTGGAAGTGATCGAGACCGACGCCTGCCGCAAGTTCCACGCCGATTATGTTGCGGCGCGACTGCTCTGCACCTTGGTGGGGCAGGGCACCCAGTGGCGCTGCGGCCCCGACGCGGCGGACACGCCGATCCGCCAGTTGCGGACCGGCGACGTGGCCATCTTCAAGGGACGCCTGGCGACCGACGTGCCGGCGATCCTCCACCGCTCGCCGCCGATCCTCGGCACCGGCGAGACGCGGCTGCTGCTCGCGATCGATCCGGCCTGACGTGAGTCAGCCGGCGCGGGGCACCAGCCGGACCTCGGTCGGCCCGGCGCCGAGCGGCAGTGCGGTGGCGCCCCGCTCCGGCGTGCCGCCTTCGACGCGGTAGCCGCGCCCGGCAATGGTCTTCTCCACGCGGACCAGCGCATCGTGCGTCATCGCACTGCGCGGATCGAGGGTAAGCGTCACCACGCCGGTCGCGGGCACGTAGCGGGCCTGGGCGATCTTGCCCGCCTCCAGCGTGATCCAGAGCCCGGCGGGGGCGACGAACAGCCGGCTGCGCGCGCCGTCCTTGGGTGCGATCGTCACCGCGTCGGCGGCCACGCGCACATTGCCGCCATAGCCGAGCCAGCCGAACACCGGGTCCTTCACCAGATAGGTCGCCGCACTATAGGCATGGGCGAAATAGCCCGAGCCATAGTCGCCGGTGTACGGGTCCCATGCCATCCGATCCGGCCAGCTGTGGAACGCCGCCGAGCCGAACCCGTCGCGATCGATATTGGTGATGCCGCCCATCATGCCCCCGTAGGCGACGCGCAGCAGGTGCAGGTCGGCGGGGTGGGCGCGGAAGGCTTCGAACAGCGGCAGCGCGTTGTTGGTCGAGCCATAATGGTGGATCTGGCGCTCGATCCGCGGGTATTTGCCGCCGTAGAGGAAGTCCCAATAGCGCCGGGCGTTGCCGTTATAGCCCCAGTGCGGGATCAGCGGATCATAGCCAAGGATCACCTCCACCGTCTCGTCCGCCTGTTTCGGGTGGCCGAAATAGCGCATCCACGAATACACCTCGGGCTGCCCGGTCGAGTCCCACGCCATCTCGCTGCCGAACGGATAGGCGAGGCTCGCCCAGTGATCGGCGCGGCTCTTCATCAGCGCCTCGATCTGCGCGGCGCCGTCGGCGATCCCCTCGCGCTTGAGATCCTCGAGGATGTCGACGAAGACCTCGCCCTCCATCTGGCCGAACTGGGTATAGTAGGGCGCATCGCGCATCATCGCGACGATCGTCATCCGGGCATGGTCGAGATACCAGCGCCAGTCGTGATGGGTGACCAGCCCGGGATGGTTGCGCGCCAGCCGATAGAGCGTCCAATAGCCGAGCGCGACATGCGGGTAGTTGAACGAGCGGCCGAGATCATCCGCGTCCTTCTTCGACCAGCTTGTCCAAGTCTTCCAGTTGTCGGTCGGGTCGTAAAAGCCGGGGAAGGCGGCGGGATCGTAGTAGAACAGGCTCTTCTTGACCGCGCCAATACGCTCGCCGTTCGCGACCTGGAGTTTGCCGAAGATCGTCTTGTCGACCAGCGTCTCCAGCTTCTCGATCTCGGCCGCGTCGGGATTGTCGAGCTGCTTCATGATCGCCGCGATCCAGCCGCCGGCACCGCCCTCGTCGCTCATGCCCGCGATCCACACGCGCGGTTCCTGGGTGAGGATCTTGCCCGCTTCATGGTCGTAGCTGAGGATCGCGGGGGCCCGGCCGAACGGGTCCTTGGCATCGTCGAACCACTGCTTGGTCGTCGCGAAGCGGCCGAGATCGGCCATGGTCTGCTCGAGCGGCTTGGTGACGAAATACTGGACCGTCTGCACGCTGCCATCGGCATAGGTGATGGTGAGGCGCGCGCGGCCCCAGCCGGTGCCCCGGACGGCATAGCGCCGCCAGCCGTTCACCACCCCGGCGGGGGTGACCGTCATCGCGCCGGCGGGGGATACGTCCAGCTTGGCCACGGGCTGCGCATATTTCAGGAAGAGCGATGCTTCGAGGTCGTTCGGCACGACATAGCCGGGCACGCCCAGCGCCACCGGCCTGCCCTGCGCGACAAGCGCGGACTGGATGCCGCGGATCGACGGCGCCTGCGCCAGCCGCACGCCCACGTCGCGGACTTCCCCCGGCGCGAGGGTAAAGCTGGTCGGCGGATTCCACTGTTCGCCCGCCATGCGCCATTCCTGCTCGACAAAGCCCTTGGAGGCGACCGTCCAGTCGTAAAAGCCTTCCGAGACCTGGCTGCGCGGACTCTTGTCGGTGAAGATCGCGCCGGGTTCGCTCGGGTTCTTGAGCGGCGCGTAATTCTCCAGCGGGGTGCGGCCGTCGGGCAGCACCAGCAGCGCCGGGCCCTTGCCGTTCAGCCGTGTGACCTGGAGATAGCCGGCATCGCGGCCGATATAGGGATCGACGAAGCTCGCCTGGGCGTGCGCTGTCTCCAGCGTGCGATCGCGGATGACGTTGTCGAATACCATCGGCATGCCGAGCCCGCCGATCTCGACCGGCGCGCTGGACGTGTTGACGATGCGGAATCGCAGCACCGGTACGCCCGCCACGTCCACCCAGCGCCGCTCGATGCGGAGCGGCAGCCCCTCGCCCATGCTCGCGGTGATGTCCGCCGCGGCGAACACGCCGGGGGTGAGGAGGAGGGGCCGGATCGGCTTGCGGATGCGCGCCGAGGCGAAGTCCTGCCATGCCCCGCCCGCCATACGCAGGCGAAGGTTGAGGTCGCCGATATGGTTGAAGCCGTCGCCCTGGCGTTCGGCTTCGCGGCCGCCGGGCACGAAGTCGAACGCGGGCTCCGTAGCCGGCGACAGCCGGGCCAGCGTGCCGGTGTCGCTGCGCAGTTCGAGCAGGAAGGCGCCCACCCGCACCGGGGTGGTGCGGATCGGCGGATAGAGGGGCTTCGCCGCCGCCTTTTCCTGCGCGCGCAGCGGGGTGGCGAAGGGCAGGCTGCTCACCCCGGCGAGTGCGGCGGCGGCGAGGAACAGGCGGGGGGCACGCATCGGGGACCTCATTTCTCGGGACGCAGCAGCGGCAGTTGTTCGCGCCAGGCGGGCGTGTCGAAGCCGATATCGGCGGGCGGCGCCTCGCCGAGCAGGTGCTGCACGAAATAGTCGCGGAACTTGCGCCAGAAGAAGGGCTGGTAGACCGCATGGGTGGTGTTGGGCAGCACCACCATGTCGACATCGCGGCCCGCCCAGATCAGCGAGGTGGCGAGCTGGAAGCTCTCGGTCACCGGCACATTGTCATCGATGTCGCCATGGATCAGCAGCAGGTGGCTGCCGAGATTGGGGGCGGCCACCATGTTCGAGTTGCGCGCCCAGTCATTGGGGGTGGCGGCGCCCATGGTGGTTTCGGGCCACCAGGCCTTGTCGAGCCGCAGATCGTGATTGCCCGAGGAGGCAACGCCCACCTTGAAGAAGCCGGGGCGGCGGATGACGAAGCGCGCAGCGTCATAGCCGCCCGCCGATCCGCCGAACACGCCGACGCGCGACAGGTCGAATTCGGGATAGCGCTCGGCCATCTGGCGGATCAGCGCGATATGATCGTCGAGCCCGACCTCGCCCAGATTCTGATAGGCGTGCATGCGGAAGGCGCGCCCGCGCCGCGAGGTGCCGCGCCCGTCGATCATCACCACAATCGCGCCCAGCTGCGCGACGCTGGAGCCCGCCGCGCCCACCGTCGCGGTCCAGCTGACCGGCACCTGGCTGGTCGTAGGACCCGTATAAACATTGTCGATCACCGGATAGCGGCGGTTCGGGTCGAAGCGCGCGGGGCGGTAGATCATCCCGTAGATCGGCGTCTTGCCGTCCGCCGCGACGCCCTGGAACGGCTCGGGCATGCGATAGCCGCTGGCGAGCAGCGCCGCGGGATCGGCATGGCCGAGCTCGGCGAGGATGCGGCCGTCGGTCGCGCTGCGCAGCACGGTGCGGCTCGGCTGGGTGAGCGTCGACAGCACGTCGAGGAAGGTCTTGCCGTCGGGGGCGACCTGCACGTCGTGCTGCACCGGCTCCGGGGTGAGCAGCAGCGGCTGTTCGCCGTGAATGCCGACCCGGTAGAGCGCGGTGTAATAGGGATTGCGGTCGTGCTCGCGACCGACTCCGCGCACCAGGATGGCGCCCGTCGCGGCATCGACATGGTCGACGCCGATCACTTCCCAGTCGCCGCGGGTGAGCGGGATGCCGCCCTCGGGCGCATCGGGGCGCACCAGATAGAGCTGCGCCCAGCCGCTGCGTTCGGAGATGACGAGCTCGCCGCCCAGTTCGGGCGCCGGCTGGAGCAAACTCGACACCACCGAGACGCTGGGCGTCAACGCCTCGCGCGCCACCACCGTCGCCGCGCCCGTCTCCGGATCGGCCTTGTAGACGACGAGCTGCTTGTAGCCGCGCTCCGTCCATTGCGCGCGGACCTGGCCGTTCACCCAGGCCATGTCCGGATCATAGGGATAGAGCAGCGATTCGCTGGGGATGGCGAGGGGCACCAGCCGCGCCTTGCGACGGCGCACCGCCTGCTCGACATCGATCACCAGCCGCGTCGCCTGAGGCAGCTTCTCGGCGCCGGCGAGCGGATAGATGTAGCGGAAGGTACGCGGGTAGATCGTCCCCGGTGGCGTCGCCTGGACGATCCCAAGGCGGATCACGTCGCGCGTGTCGAGCCGCCAGGTGAGGATGCGTTTGCTGTCCGGCGACCAGCGGACCGATACCGGCATGGTCGGGTCCTCGGTGCCCTGGGCAAGGATGTCGGCAAGCACGGGGATGCCGCGGCCATAGGGCTGGTCGCGGGTGCCGTCCTCGGTCAGCGCGACTTCGCGGCCGCTCGGCACCTCTACGGCGTAGAGGTTGAAGTTGCGCGAGACGATGCGGAAGCGGCCGTCGGGCGAGAGCGCCTCCTCACCGTCCGCCGCGCCCTTCGCCGCGGGGGCGAGCGTGCCGTCGGCGGCCCAGGTCCAGCGCTTGTCGAACGCGCTGAACTGCAGCGCGCCGCCCTCGATCTTCGCGTCCTCGATCGGCAGGTCGGCGGGCCTGAGCGGCTTGTCGCGTGCGTTGGCGAGCGCGGCCGCGATGGCCGCTTCCGGGGCGATCGGGCGCGACTGGCCGGTGGCGAGGTCGTAATAGGCGACGATCCGCTTGCCCTCGGGGCCATGGCGATAGACGATGCCGGCGCTGTCGGTGGTGAAGCCCGCGCGCAGGCTTCGGTCGACGATCAGCTTGGCGAGCCCATCGCCCAAATAGCGATCCGCCGCGGCATAGCGGGCTTCGATCGGCGCGTCCGTCTGCGCCGCCGCCAGGCAAGGCACGAGCAGCGCCCATGCTGCCAAGGCGCTGGTCCTGCCGAGCCGAGCTGATAGAAGCATGCGGAATTCCCCCTTGCGCGTGGTAGACCATGACGCACGCAGCGGGTCAATAATGTTATACGGTATATGATGCCGAGCAGCTAAGCGCTTGACCCCCCCACACAGCCTCCGTAGATCGTATACGATTACTGAGGGGAAGAGCGATGCGGCGTACGCGACGGGAAATGCTTGCAAGCGCCGGAAGCGCCTTGCTCGTGACGGGCGCAGGCGTTGCCCCCTCTTTTGCGCGCGCTGCGGACGCCGCGGCGTTCCCGCCGAAACTGGCTCCGCTGCCGCTCACCGCGCTCAAGCTGGCGCGTTCGGACTATGCCACGGCGGTGCAGGTCAACCAGCGCTATCTGCTCCGGCTCGATCCCGATCGCCTGCTCCACAATTTCCGTCTCTATGCCGGGCTGGAACCCAAGGGCACGATCTATGGCGGGTGGGAGAGCGATACGATCGCCGGCCACACGCTCGGCCATTATCTCTCCGCACTGGTGCTCAGCTGGCAGCAGACCGGCGACGGCGAACTCCGCCGCCGCGCCGACTATATCGTGGCCGAGCTGGCCGAGGCGCAGGCCAGGCGCGGTACCGGCTATGTCGGCGCGCTCGGGCGCAAGCGTGACGGCAAGATCACCGACGGCGAGGTGATCTTCCAGGAGATCATGCGCGGCGAGATCAAGTCGGGCGGGTTCGATCTCAACGGCTCCTGGTCGCCGCTCTACACGGTGCACAAGCTGTTCGCCGGGCTGCTCGACGTGCATGCCGGCTGGAACAATGCCCAGGCGCTGCAGGTCACGTTGGGGCTGGCCGGCTATTTCGAACGGGTGTTCGCCGCGCTGAACGACGCGCAGATGCAGCAGATGCTCGGCTGCGAATATGGCGGGCTCAACGAGAGCTTCGCCGAGCTCTACGCCCGCACCCGCGACGCGCGCTGGATGGTGGTGGCCAAGCGGCTCTACGACGATCGCGTGCTCGATCCGCTCAAGGCGGGCGAGGACAAGCTCGCCAATTTCCACGCCAATACGCAGGTGCCCAAGCTGATCGGGCTGGCGCGCATCCACGAGCTGACCGGCGATGCCGGCGACGCCAAGGCCGCGCGCTTCTTCTGGGAGCGGGTGACCCAGCACCACAGCTACGTCATCGGCGGCAACGCCGATCGCGAATATTTCGCCGCACCGGACAGCATCGTCCAGCACATCACCGAGCAGACCTGCGAGCATTGCAACACCTACAACATGCTCAAGCTGACCAGCCATCTCTACAGCTGGCAGCCCGACGGCGCGCTGTTCGACTTCTACGAGCGCGCGCACCTCAACCATGTGATGGCGCAGCAGGACCCGAAGACCGGCGGCTTCACCTACATGACCCCGCTGATGAGCGGCACCAGGCGCGAGTTCGCCGGCCCTGAGGCCGAGGAATTCTGGTGCTGCGTCGGCTCGGGGATGGAGAGCCACGCCAAGCATGGCGAGGCGGCGTTCTGGGAGGGCGAGGGCGCCTTCCTGGTCAATCTCTACATCCCCGCGACGATCGACTGGAAGGCGAAGGGCGCGCAGTTCGTGCTCGACACCGCCTATCCGTTTCAGGGCACCGCGACGCTGAAGCTCGCGCGGCTGGCGCGGACCGGGCGCTTCACGGTGGCGCTGCGCGTGCCGGGTTGGGCGGCGGGCAAGGCGATCGTGAGCGTGAACGGCGCGCCGGCCGGTGCCCGGTTCGAGCGTGGCTATGCGCTGGTGTCGCGCAGCTGGAAGGCAGGGGACACGGTGGCGATCACCCTGCCGATGGACCTCCGCCTCGAAGCGACGCCCGGCGACGACAGCGTCGTCGCGGTGCTGCGTGGGCCGATGGTGCTGGCGGGCGACCTAGGCGCGGCCGAGACGCCGTGGACGGGCGCCGATCCCGCGCTGGTCGGGCAGGACCTGCTCGCCAGCTTTGCGCCGACCACCGAACCGGCGATCTTTGAGACGCGCGGCGTGGTGCGGCCCGGCGATCTGCGCTTCGTCCCCTTCTACCGCCAATATGAGCGCCGCAGCGCGGTCTATTTCAAGCGCTTCAGCGAGGCGCAGTGGAAAGACGAGGAAGCCGCCTTCCTCGCCGAACAGGCGCGGCTCAAGGATGTCGCCGCCCGCTCGGTCGACGTGATGCACCTGGGCGAGATGCAGCCCGAGCGCGACCATGACCTGCGCACCGAAGGCGCGTCCTATCCGGTCGCCTATCGCGGGCGACAGGGCCGCGATGCGCGCACCGGCAGCTGGTTCGACTTCACGATGAAGGTGAAGGACGGCCCGCTGCTGCTCCAGGCGACCTATTGGGGCGGCGAGCGCGACCGCGATTTCGACATCCTCGTCGACGGCCAAAAGATCGCGACCCAGCATCTTTCCGAGACGGATGCGCCGGGCAAGTTCTTCGACGTGACCTACAAACTCCCCGAGACGCTCACCAAGGGCAAGAAGAGCGTGCGCGTCCGCTTTGTGCCGCACGATCGCAACACCGCCGGCCCCGTGTTCGGCGTCGTGCTGCTCACCGCCAAGCCGTGAGCGGCGTCGCGCTGACGCTGGACGAGGTGCGCGCGCTCGCCCGCCGGGTGCTGCGCGCGGCGGGCCTCGCCGAGGATCATGCCGATGCGGTCGCCGAGACGATGGTCGCGGGCGAGCGCGACGGTTGCGCGTCGCACGGCATCTACCGGATGCTCGTCGCGGCCAATACCATTGCCAAGGGCAAGGTGGTGCGCGATGCGGTGCCCCTGCTGTCCGAGCCCGCACGGGCGCTCGCGCGGGTCGACGGCAAGGGCGGGTTCGCGCAGCTGGCGTTCGCGGTCGGCAAGCCCGCGCTGGTCGCTAAGGCACGCGCCTGTGGCATCGCCGCGCTGGCGCTCAACAATGTCGTCCATTTCGCCGCGCTCTGGCCCGAGGTGGAGGCGCTTGCCGAAGTAGGGCTGGTCGCGCTGGCCTTCACCCCCAGCCATGCCTGGGTCGCACCCGCCGGGGGAACGCGCCCGGTGTTCGGCACCAATCCGATCGCCTTTGGCTGGCCGCGACCGAAGCCGGCGCCGCCCTTTGTCTTCGACTTCGCCACCAGTATGGTTGCGCGCGGCGAGATCGAGCTGCACCGCCGCGTCGGGAAGGCCGTGCCCGAGGATTGGGGCATCGACGCCGAGGGCCGCCCGACCAGCGATCCGGCCGCAATCCTCGACGGGGCGATGCGCACCTTTGGCGGGCACAAGGGATCGGCGCTCGCGGCGATGGTCGAGCTGGTCGCCGGGCCGCTGATCGGCGACCTGACCAGTGCGGAATCGATCGGGGCAGACGGCGGGGCAGGCGCGTCGCCGCTCGGTGGCGAACTGATCGTCGCGATCGATCCGGCGGGTTTTCTCGGCGATGCGGTGCTTGAGCATCTCGCTCGCGCCGAGACGATGTTCGACAGCATCGAGGCGCAGGGCGCGCGGCTGCCCTCGTCGCGCCGCTATGCCGCCCGTACCCGCAGCCTTGCCGAGGGGGTGCGCATCCCCGACAAGCTCTATGCCGAGATTCTAGCGCTGGAAGCGAGCCTTACCCGATGAAGCCCATTCTTCTTCTCACCGCCGCCCTGCTCGCCACCGCCGCGGTGCCCGCGCCCAAACCGGTCAGCCCCGATGCACGGCTCAAGGCGCTGATCGACAGCGAATACAAGTGGCGGGTCGAGCAAGAAGGCCCCGGCGAGGACAATCCCGCGGCCAAGGGCGGCCTGCCCGATGTCGGCTCGGCAGCACAGGCGGCGCGGCTGGCGCGCTGGACCGCGACCGCGCAGGCGCTCGCCGCGATCGATCCGGTGAAGCTCAGCGCGAAGGGGCGGATCGACTATCTGGTCTACAAGGGCCAGATCGACGCGCTGCTCGCCGCCCAGCGCTTCCGCGACTATGAGAAGCCGCTCAACTCGGACAGCAGCTTCTGGAGCGACATCGCCGGATCGGCACGCGACAGCTTCGTCCGCGAGGACCAGTACCGCGCCTATATCAAGACGCTGCGCGACATGCCGCGCTATTTCGACCAGAACATCGTCAATATGCGCGCGGGGCTCGCGCGCGGCTTCACGCCGCCCAAGGTGACGCTCACCGGCCGCGATATCGGCGTGGCGCAGGTGGTCGAGGCGCCGCTCGAGGCGAACCTGTTCTACACGCCGTTCAAGACGTTCCCCGGCGCGATCCCCGCGGCGGTGCAGGCGGAGCTGCGGCGCGAGGGCCAGGCCGCGATCCGCGAGGCGGTGGTGCCGGCGCACCAGAAGCTGCTGACGTTCCTGCGCACCGAATATATCCCCGGCGCCCGCACCGATCTGGCGGCGACCACGCTGCCCGACGGCCAGGCCTATTACCGCTCGAAGATCCGCGAATATGTGACCCGCGACATGACCGCCGAGCAGGTCCATGCCGTCGGCCTGCGCGAAGTGGCGAAGATCCGCGCCGAGATGATGACGGTGAAGGCCGAGGCAAAGTTCGACGGCGACCTGCCGGCCTTCCTCCACTTCCTGCGCACCGATCCGCAATTCTACGCCAAGACGCCGCGCGAGCTGCTCTACCACGCCGCCTGGGCGGCCAAGCAGTTCGACGGCAAGGCAGGGCAGTATTTCGGCCATCTGCCCCGCCGCCGCTTCGCGATCGTGCCGGTGCCGGACGACCTCGCGCCCTTCTACACCGGCGGGCGCGGCGGCCCGGGCATCTATCTGGTCAACACCTATGACCTGAAGTCGCGGCCCTTCTACCAGTTGACCGCACTGACCCTGCACGAAAGCGCGCCGGGCCACGCCTTCCAGATGCCGCTGGCCAACGAGAACAAGGCGCTGCCCCCCTTCCGCCGCGACACCTATCTCTCGGCGTACGGCGAGGGCTGGGCACTCTATTCGGAGAAGCTCGGCGTCGAGATGGGGATGTACGAGACGCCCTACGACCAGTTCGGCATGCTGAGCTACCAGATGTGGCGCGCGGCGCGGCTGGTGGTCGATACCGGCATCCACGCGATGGGCTGGACCCGCGAACAGGCCCAGGCCTTCCTGCGCGACAACACCGCGCTCAGCAATCACGAGATCGAGACCGAGGTCGATCGCTACATCGCCTGGCCGGGCCAGGCGCTGAGCTACTACATGGGCGAGCTGGCCTTCCTCGACGCCCGCGCCCGGGCCGAAAAGGCGCTGGGTCCGAAGTTCAACATCCGCGCTTGGCACGACGCGATGCTGCAGCTCGGATCGGTGCCGCTGACCGTGATCGACCAGCGCACCGACCAGTTCATCCAGGAAGGCGGCAAGGGCCCCTATCCCGACGAGGAGCGATGATCAGGCGCCCGATTCTCAAGCCTTGAACAGCGCCAGCGGCCCGCGCCCGGCGCTGCTCCAGGTCGACCAGTTGGGGAAGACATAGGGCAGGTCGGCATCGGCGACGCCGTGCCAGCGGGCAATCGCGCCGAGATATTCCTCCTGCGCGACGCCCGGCACGAAGCGGCCTTCCTTGGTGATGTCGTCCGCGCCGCCCAGCACCGGATCGGGATAGCTGCCAAGCACCGCGCCGGGAGCGACGTCGCCGCCCATCACCAGGTGGTTGCTGCCCCAGGCATGGTCGGTGCCGCCCTGGCCGTTGCCGAGATAGGTGCGGCCGAAGTCGCTCATCGTGAAGCTGGTGACGTTGCCCGCCAGCCCCAGCGAGCCCATTGCCTTGTGGAAGCCGGCCATGGCGTTGGCAAGGTCGCCGAGCAGATTGGCATGCAGCCCGGTTGCGTTGGTGCCGCCCCCCACTTGCCCGGCATGGGTATCGAAGCCGCCTTGGCTGACAAGGAAATTCTGCCGCGCATGGCCCAGCGTGCCGCGCGCCGCGATCATCCGCGCCACCACCATCAGCTGCCGCGCGACATCGCTGGTCAGCGCCGCCCCGGTCGTCGGGTTGACGAAGAACGCGTCCGTGGCGGCAGTGCCGACTAGGATGCTATTCGCCGTCGCCGCCTGATCATAGTTGCGCGTCAGCGTCTGCGCCACGCCGTCGAGGACCGCGCTGCCATCGCCGTTGCTGCCGAGCGCGGTGATCGCACTGTTCTTGGCGCTGCTGCCGGCGGTGAAGCCGCTGCGGCCGGGCAGGCCGCCGGTGCTCGGCAAAATCAGCGGGGTGGTCTGGCGGCCGAGCACCGCGACGGTCGAGCCCGCCAGCGACATCACCGGCGGCAGCGATCCCCCCGGCATCTTGTCGGCAATGCGGCCGAGGAAACCGTCGCGGCTCGTTTCGCGCGCGCGCAGCCCCTGCCAGTGATCCTGCTCGTCGGCATGGCTCATCAGATTGGCCGGGCGCAGATCGGTACGCGTTTTGTACGTTGTCTTGGTGAGCGGCGCGAACAATGTGCCGGCGTTGAGCACCAGCCCCAGCGACCCTTCGTCCCATACCGGCCGAAGTGCGGCCATGGCGGGATGGAGCGCATAGGCGCTGTTGGTCAGCGGGGTCAGCGCCGCGCGCTGGATGCCGACGCTGCCGCGCGACGCGAGATAGGTGCTGTGCCGGGCATCGGTGGGGATCACCATGTTCCAGCCGTCATTGCCGCCGAACAGGAAGATGCCGACCATGGCACGGTAGCTGCCGGTGGGCGCCGCGATGGCGGCGGTGCGGCCGAACTGGCCAAGGGCGGCGAGCGCGCCGGTGCCGGCGGTGAGGCGAACGAAATCGCGACGGGAAAGCGTCATGGCAAAATTCCTCAGCGATCGACCAGGAACATGGGGCTGGTCGCCGCGACATAGAGCATCATCTGTGCGCGCTTACGGGCATGCAGCTTGGGATCGGCGTTGCTGATCGCCATGCCCGCCGCCTTGAGCGCGTCGCGCTGGGCCTTGCTCAGCCCCTTGGCGAACAGCAGCAGGTCGATGCGATCGACCATCGCGTCGATATTGTCGCCCATCGCTTCCCAGTCGGCCCAGACCGGTGCGGTGCCCGAGGTGCCGGGCAGCGTGGTCACCGCGGCATATTCCCCTCGGCCGCTGTCGCCGCCCACCGTCCAGTCATAGACCAGGTTGTGCAGCCGCAGCTGGTTGGCGCTGGTCAGCAGCTTGGAGGCGGGGCTGCGCAGCGTCGCGCTGCCGGGCAGCGGGAAATCGTCCGGGTAGAAGTTGAACACCGAGGGTGCGCGCATCACCGGCTGGCCGAAGGTAGCGTCGCGGACCTGGAAGACATAGCCGTCGGTGGTGAAGCCGATCGCGCGGGCAAGGCTGGTCATCGCCAGCACCGGCTCCTTGAGCTTGCCCGGCGTGGAAAGCTGCGGCCCGCGTGCTTCGGCATCGGTGAGGATCGCGCGGACCACCGCCTTCAGGTCACCGCGCACGCCGCTGCCATTGTTGGCGAACACCGCCGCAACCCGGCCGATATAGCCGGGCGAGGGGTTGGGCGTGACGAGATGGGTGATCAGGTGCCGCGCCACGAAGGGCGGGGTGGAGGCATGGTTGAACGCCGCGTCGACCACCGCGGTCACGCTCGCCTGCTGCGCCGCGCCCGCGGGCACGACCGTGGTGAAGAAGCGCTTCTCGGCGCTGTCATAGCGCGCCGGCACGGCGACCATCGACTGGGCATAGGCGATCGCCTGGTTGTCGGTGATCGCCGCGCTGCCGACCCGCGCATAGGTCCAGCCGGTCAGCGCCCGCGCGATGTCACGGATATCGTCGGCGGTATAGTTTGGGATCGGGCCGCCGCTCGCGTCGCGCTGGATGCTGCCGTCCATGCCGAGCTGGTCAGGACCCATGGAGAACAGCTGGAGAAACTCGCGGGCATAGTTCTCGGACGGCGTGCCCTTGCGGCTGTTCGCCATGTCGAGATAATCGCCCATATAGCCGTTGAGCGTGACGCCGAGCATAAGATCGCGGTAATTGCCAAAGGCATTGGTGAGGAGCAGCTGGTTGAAGGCGGCGATGCCCGCGGCCGAGCGCACGCCTGCTTCCGACGCGACGATCATCTGCGAGAGCGCGAATGCGACGCGCTGGCGCAGCTGGTCCGGCGCGGTAATCGCATCGGCGTAGAAACGCATCGCCACCAGCGTGCGGGTGAAGCGCTGGGTCGCGCAGGCGCTGTCGCCCGAGGCGCAGGAATCGCTCCGAACGTCGACCGCGAGATCGCCGTACGTGCTGCCGGTCGCAGCGAACTGTTCGTCGAGCCAGCCATTGATGCCCAGCGCGCGGATGCGGTCGACGAGCGCTATCGTCGGCCCGAAGCTCGCCTGCTGGGCGAGGCGCACCGAATCGTCGAGCGCGGCAGCAGCCACCGGGGCCGGCGCGGGGCTGGGAGGGGCGGAAACCAGGCCCCCTCCGGAGCTGCCGCCACCGCCGCCGCCGTCACAGGCGGCAAGCAGGGTCATCGCCAGGGCGGCACCTGCCGCCAAGGCTCGTTTCGTTACGCTGGACACGCCCCTCGCTCCTTCGATCGCGATTTGGGAATGCCTTGGTTATTAAGGGGATAAGGTTAAGCGCAGGCTCACGCGCATGGTTAACCCATGGTTACCGGCGGCAGGCAGCCACCATTGCCGCGGCGCTAGCGGCATCGAGCGCTTCGGCGTGGCCGCCGCAGATCTGGCCAGCATGATCGAGGGCGAGACTGAAGGGTAACCCGGCGCTGCGGCGTGCGACTTCGGCCACGAGCTGGCGCTGGGTGGCGCGATCGGGCTGCCAGCGCTGCGCGGACGGCACCCGTTCCAGCATCGCGCGCGTCGCGCGGCTGTCGTCGAACGGCACCACCAAGATGCGATAGGGCTGCGCGCCGCGACCAATGGCATCGAGCCGGGCCAGCTCGGCATGGCAAGGCGCGCACCAGGATGCCACGAACAGGAGAATGCTATCGGAAGGTCCAATTGGCGCCGGCGCTGCACCGAATAGAAACGACAAGCATGCGACCCTGCCTAATTGCTGGATCAACATACGCATCTTGCTCGACAATCCCGCCGCATCATGATTTGAAGCTACTTCCTTTTGGGGGAGGGATAGCATAATGGCCTCGCTGATTCTCGCGCTTTTGCTGGCAGGCGGTCAGCAGACGGCTCCGCAACCGGCACATGCCGCGCCGACGCTGCAGCAGCTATTCGATCAGGCAACCAAGGCCGGTGAGGCGGGGCGCTGCGCGGAGGCCGTGCAGGTGTTCGAACAGATCGAGCAGAACCCCAAGGCGATGGCCAACCCGACCGTCCGGGCGGCGGTGGACGTGCGCAAGGGCTATTGCCTCGCGCAGCTCGAACGGTCCGAAGAAGGCGAGGCGGCAATCCGTCGCGGTCTGCCGGTGCTCGCCGCCAAGGGCGCAGGGTTCGCGGAGGAGGTGCGGCAAGCGCATCTCGCGCTTGGTCAGGTTGCACTGCTGCGCTTCGATTATAGCGGGGCGGCGGCCGAATACCTGCTCGTGCTGGACAGCGCGACGGGTCCGGGCCGCGTCCGGCCGCTGATGGCGCTCAGCCAAGTGACGATGTTCGACCAGGATGGTGCGGCGATCCGCTATGCCGGCGAGGCCCGCAGCATCGCACTTGCCGACCCGAGCTTCGACAAGAAGGCCCGGGCCTCGGTGCAGACCCAATATGCACGCGCATTGCTCAACGCCGGGCGTGCGCCCGAGGCCTATGCCGAGCTGAAGGACAGCCTGCGCAAGCAGGGCGGGCTGACGACAAAGGTTGGAATCTCCGATCTCGTCACGCGCTCGGACCTCGCGATTGCCGCTTGGCTCAACCATGACGCGGAGTCGGCGCGCAACTATCTCGCCTATACCGGCGCCGGTCGGTTCGAGAAGTCGCCGTTCGAGCGTGCCCGCGACATGACGCTGCCGGCGTGCGGTGCGGAAACCGGCCTCAAGCCGGACGACATGGCGATCGTCCAATTCTCGCTTGCCGAGGACGGGCATGTCGCCGGCGTACTGCCGGTCTATGCACCCGCCGGACGCACCGCCGCGATCGCCTTTGCCCGCGAAGTGCGCGGCTGGTCCTGGACGCCGGAAGACGCGCGCGCGATTCCGCCGCTGTTCCGCTTGACGACGCGCATGGAGATGCGCTGCACCAATGCCGCCGAGCGGCCGGACCTTACCCAGCCGCTCGCGGCCGCCGCGGCGGCGTGGCTGGAGAGCAAGGGCGTCAGCGATGCCGGCTGGAGCGCCCTGCCCGACGCGAAGGCCGCGCCGCTCGAGCGCGCGGCATTGGCCGCGGCGCGAGCGAAGGGCGATCGGCCCGGCGTGATCGCGGCAGCACTAGCGCTGGTCGAGAACAGCGTGGTGCCCGAGGTGGAACGACGCATGCTCGCCGCCGAGGCCAGCTCGCTCGCGGAAATGCTTAGCGCCCCGCCAGCGGTCCGCGCCTATCTGGAGCTGGGGAAAGCCGAGATGGCCGACGAGCAGCGCGGACGCTCGGCAGCGCGACGTGCCCTGTTGGCGCGGCTCGAATTCCAGAACGATCCCCTCGTCGCCGCGACGCTGCGGCTGCTGATCGCGATGCCAGGATACCGGACCCCCGCGCCATCCGATGCCGATGCGTTGCTGGCAGCCGTGGTGGCGGCGCCCAGCTTGCCAGAACGTCACCCGCTCAAGGTGGCGGCGTTGCTCCAGCGGGCGAATTTGGCGGCGAAACACGGCGATCTCGCCGCCGCCCAGCGCGCCTTCGCGCAGACGGGGCTCACCAGCCGCCAATGCGCGCTGCTGGGGCTGAAGCCCGCGATGCGGAGTACCGGCGACCTCAGCAACCTCTTTCCCGACACGGCGCAGCGCCTCGGTTTCGAGGGTTGGGTGCGGACCGAGTTCGACGTCGCCACCGACGGCAAGACGATCGCGCCGCGCGTGGTCAGTTCCTATCCCGCCTTCGTGTTCGACGAGGCGGCCAACACCATGGCGAAGGGCCTGCGCTATACGAGCAGCTATCGGCCGGAAGACGGTGTCGCCTGCTCCGCACAGGATACGGCGGTCGCCTTCCGGATAAGCCACATGCCGAAATGACGCCGACAGCGGTACCGCGCGTCACACCGCGCCGGTGCCGCCGTTCGCGCCGAACACGCTGCCATCGGTATAGCTGAATTCGTTCGAGGCGAGCGCCACATACAGCGGCGCCAGTTCTGCCGGCTGGCCGGCGCGGCCGAGCGGGGTGTCCTGGCCGAACTTACCCATCTCGCCCGGCAGCTGGCCGCCGGCCACCTGGAGCGGCGTCCATATCGGCCCCGGCGCGACGGCGTTCACGCGGATGCCCTTCTTGGCCATCTGCTTGGCGAGCGCCTTGGTGAAGATCGCGATGCCGCCCTTGGTGGTGGCATAGTCGAGCAGCTCCTTCTCGGGCGCGAAGCTGTTGACCGAGGCGGTGTTGATGATCGCCGAGCCCGGCTTCATCAGCGGCAGCGCGGTCTTGGTGATCCAGAACATTGCGTAGAGATTGGTCTTCATCGTGCGATCGTACTGCTCGAAGCTGATCTCGTCGATCGATGCCTTGGACTGCTGATAGGCGGCGTTGTTGACCAGGATGTCGAGCCCGCCGAGCTGGCGGTTGGCGCGGCCGACCAGATCGACGCAGAAGCCCTGGTCGGTGAGGTCGCCCGGCAGCAGCACCACCTTGCGCCCCTCGCCGCGGAGCAGCTTGGCGACGTCCTGTGCATCGGGCTCCTCGGTCGGGAAATAGTTGATCGCCACGTCCGCGCCTTCCCGCGCGAAGGCGATCGCGGCGGCGCGGCCGATACCGGAATCACCGCCGGTCACCAGCGCCTTGCGGCCCGCAAGCTTGCCCGAGCCGCGATAGCTGCGCTCGCCGCAATCGGGAACGGGATGCATCTCGCGCTGGAGCGCGGGCCATTTCTGGCGCTGCTCCGGGAAAGGCTTGTCGGTATATTTGGTCTGCGGATCCGGTGCCGGGCCGCCGTTCGCGGCTTGCGCGAAGGCGGGTCCGGCGGCAGTAGCGGCACCGGCGGCGGCGGCACCCTTCAGAAGATCGCGGCGGCTTGGGTCTTCGGTCATGGCGCTGCTCCCTGTTGCATCGGGTTCAGCGCGCGAGATCGGCGAAGGTTCAGCGTTGACGGTGAGAAACCGAAAGGCTTCAATAGGATATGACTATCTCCGCATTCCCGCTGACGCGCCGCGCGCTGGTCGGCGCCAGCGTGGCGCTCGGTGCCTGCCCGAGCGCGCTGCTCGCCCGCACGAGCGGCGGTCTGATCGCCGGCACCTATGTCAACGAGGGCGGCCCCGGGCTGGTGCCGCTGACACGCGGTGCGGAGGGCTGGCAGCTTGGCACCCCGGTGGCAGCGATCCGCAATGCGTCGTTCGGTATCCGTTCGGCGACGACGGGGATGTGGTATCTGCTCGACGAGCAGACCCAGGGAACGGTGGGCGTCTACACCGCAGGGCTCGCCAAGCTGGGCACCGCCTCGACGCTGGGCGCGGACCCGTGCCATGCGGCGCTTTCCGCCGATGGCCGACATCTCGCGGTCGCCAATTATTCGAGCGGCAGCGTTGCGCTGTTCGACCTCGATCGCACTGGCCGTCCGGTCGGCGAGGCGCGCCGTATCCAGCACGAGGGCAGCGGGCCCAATCGCGAGCGACAGGCAGGCCCGCACGCGCATTGGGTGGGCTTTACCGGCACCAACACGCTCCATTCGGTCGATCTCGGCGCCGACACGGTGTTCCTCCACCGGCTGGGGGCGGGTGGCGCGGTGGATACCAGCATCGCCTATCGCACCGAAGCCGGCGCCGGGCCCCGCCACCTTGCGCGCCATCCGAGGCTGCAGATCACCTATCTCGTCACCGAGCTCGCCAACACGGTGACAGTGCTGCGCGCGCTTCCCGATGGTCGTTTCACTGCACTGGCGACACTCTCGACGCTGCCCAAGGGCTTCACCGGCGCCTCCGCGGCCGCGCACATCGCGGTCAATGCTGCCGGCACGCGGCTCTATATCTCCAATCGCGGGCATGACAGCATCGCAGTGTTCGCGATCCAGCGCGACGGCGGGCTGATCCCGCTCCAGCATGCCGGCTGCGGCGGGCACTGGCCGCGGCTGTTCCTGCTGCGCGAAGGCGAGCGCGAGATGCTGGTCGCCAACGAGCGCTCGGGAAACATTGCCCGGCTCGCGATCGGCACCGATGGAACGCTCGGCACCGCTGCCAGGGGCGTCGCCCTACCGGGCGTGGTGTTCCTCGCCGCCTGACGAGGGGCTTGCCAGCCGCACCGTCGCGCTTCCCTCGGCCCAGACCGGCAAGTACAGCCCTTGTCCCGAGGCCTGGAGCGTGCCGGTACGGGTGCGCTCCAGCCGCGCATCGATGCGCAGCACACCCTCGCGCCGGCTGGAGATGGCGCGGCTGACCTTGCCGAGCAGCTCGCCATAGTCGCGCTCGAAATTCTGGCTGAGCGCGGCGGCGATGAAGCTCCTCATTCCCGGCGCGTTCATGAGTTGGAGGATGAGGTCGCCGCCGGTCATGTCGGTGGTGCCGCTGACGTCGAGGTTCTGGAAATCGACCTTGCGCGAATTGGGCAGGTTGACCGGCGTGGCGGTCAGCCACACCGTGCCGCGCGTCCGACCGATGCTCCCGGCAACGTCCGCGGCCGAGAACAACAGGCCGACCGCCATTTGCCCGCCCTTGGTGCCGTAGATCGTCGCCTTTTCGAACTGCGCGCGTACCGGCCCGACGCCGGGCACCTCGAACGGCCGCGCCTGGCGCTTGACCAGCGCCTTCATCAGCACCGGTTCCAGCTCACGATAATCGGCGATCACCGGCAGGAACAGCGACACCTTGCCGATCGCCCCCTGCAGCGGTTGCATCGGCGGGAGCGGGGAGGGGGCGGGATCGGCGGGCCTCTGGCCGACGAAGGTCTCGGTGGTCGCTTCCATGCCGAGCCGGAGCTCGAGCCGCTTGCCGGTGATCGCATAGCCACCATAGCGCAGCTGTTTGGGCGTCACCCGCATCCATACCGGCGGCTTCTCGCGGTTGAGCGACAGCGTGGTGAAGGCCGAGCGCCAGGCCTCCTCGATCTTCTGGCGAACGCCGAGCTTCCGCAGCTCGCCCGGCAGCTCGCGCTCGAGCTTGGCGATCACCGGGGCCAGCTTCTGGTCGGCCTTGTCGGTAAACTCGATACGCTGGCCGAGGATATCGACATGCGGGGCATTGGCCCAGTCATAGTCGATGTCGATCTTGCCGCGCGGATTCCAGTCGGGGCCGAGCGACAGCGTGATCACCGCATGCGCCATCGCGTCGGCGGTCGCGGTCTCGCGTTTGAGCACGCCGCCGATGTCTTCGGCGCGGACCACGGCATGGAGCGGCATCGCCAGCCGGATCACCTGACCCTGCCCGCCGATCGTCATCGGTCCGCGTGTGACCGCGCCGACGATGCGACATTTGACGGTCGGCGTCTTCAGCTTGGCAATGCCAAGATCGAGTTTCTTCGGGCGAACGCAGGGCTGGTCGGGCTTGTCGATCGCCCAGAGCTGACGCGGCACGGCACGCTCCAGCGTCGCGGAGAGGTCGTCGAGATTGGCTTCGAGCGGCAGGGTGAGCGTGGAAAGCTCGGGTTTGACCTCGATGCGATCCTTGGCGTGCGGCGGTACCCCTCCGCCGCGATTGCCCGAACAGGCGGCGAGTGCGAGCAGCAGCACCACCGAAGTCCACCGCCCGCGCATTCGTTTCCCCTTGTTGCCGATCCGGAACAAGGGGCAGAACCGCCGGACGCGACGATCCGTTCCGGGGGCGGCATCGCAGTCGCGCGGTGCGCGATGGCATGCCGGCCGGGTGACATCTGTCACTGTGCCCGGGAGCGAGCCCGGCGCAGGTAGAGGTCGTTCTTCACAAGGGGGTTCGACCGATGATCGACGATCTCGCCGCCGTCGCGCGGCTATCCGGGGTATCGAAGCGGCTGGGCGGGCGGCCCGTGCTCGATCGCCTCGATCTGACGATACGCGCCGGCGAGGTTACCGCATTGCTGGGGCCGAACGGGGCGGGCAAGACCACCTCGGTCGCGCTGCTCACCGGCCGGCTGGCGCCCGACGCCGGTACCGCACAGCTGTTCGGGCTCGACCCGCGCCGCCCCGCCGCGCGACGCCGTCTGGGGGTGATGCTGCAGAGCGCCGGGCTGCCCGACGTACTGACCATTCGCGAGTTGGTGACGCTGCACGCCGGCTATTATCCCGATCCGCGCCCGATCGACGAAGTGCTGGCGCTGGCCGGGATCGCGGATGTTGCCGATCGCCGCTGCGGCGCACTCTCCGGCGGGCAGGCGCGGCGGGTGCAATATGCGCTGGCGATCTGCGGGCGTGCCGACCTGCTCGTGCTCGACGAGCCGACCGCGGCGATGGACCGCGGCTCGGCCCGCACGCTGTGGGGCACGGTGCGCGATCTCGCCGACGACGGTGCGGCGGTGCTGCTGACCAGCCACGATCTCGCCGAGGCCGATGCGCTGGCGGACCGCGTGCTGGTGATGGACGCCGGCCGGATTGTCGCCGATGACACGCCCGCGGCGCTGCGGGCGCGGGCAGGGGGCTCGGTGATCCGCTGCCGTACGGTACTGGTCCCTGCGGCCGCCGCGCTGCTGCCCGCTGCGCGCGATGCGGAGATGGAAGGTGCCGACCTGCGCGTCGTGAGTGCCGATGCCGCCGCCACCGTCCGCGCGCTGCTTGATGCCGATCCGGCGCTCACCGCGCTGCGGATCGCCGACGCCACGCTCGAAGATGCCATCGCGACCTTGCTCGCACCCGTTCACGAAAGGATTGCTGCATGACCGCCCTTGCCATTCCGCACGGCGTATGGCGCCGCGAGGCGCTGACCGAAGTGAAGCGGAGCCTGCGCCTGCCGCAGTTCCTGCTGCCGACGGTGCTGACCCCCGCGGGCTTCTACGGCCTGTTCACGCTGGCGCTGCCGCACGATCCGGCACCCGGGTTCGCGGCGGCGACGCTGGCGGGCTATGGCGTGTTCGCCGCCACCGGCCCGGCGCTGTTCGGCTTCGGCGCCGGGGTTGCGGTGGAGCGCGAACAGGGGCTGATCGAGCTCAAGCGCGTCTCGCCGATGCCCGCCGGCGCCTATGTCGCGGCGAAGCTGACCGCCGCCGTGGCGATGACTGCGCTGGCGCTGGTGCTAATCGACGCGCTGTCGATCGTCGCGGGCGTGCGGCTTCCCGCCGGCACCTGGGCGTTGCTGACGCTGCTCCACCTCGCCTCCGCCATCCCCTTCGCGCTGATCGGCTTCGGCATGGGGATGCGGATGAGCGCCAAGGGGGCGGTGGCGGTGGCCAACGCGTTGTTCCTCGGCTGCTCGGTGCTGGGCGGACTGTGGATCCCAAGCCGGTTGCTGCCATCCTGGATGCAGACGATTGGCGCATGGACCCCGTCCTATCATCTGGGCCAGCTTGCGCGCGGGATCGTCGGGGCAGACACCATGGGGAGCCCCTTGATGCACGGCGGCGCCATCCTTGCGATGACGGTGGCCGGCATCGCCTGGGCATGGACCGGCTGGCGGCGGAGCCCGGCTTGACCGGGACCCCGCCGATCCGCGAGGTTGGCGCAATGCAGAACTCTCTTCCGCGCTATCGCGGCAGCCCGTGGCCATGGCTCGTCTATCTGATCTTCGTGCCGTTCCCCTGGCTGTGGGCACCGCCGGATCCCGACACGGTCCTCGCGGCCGCGGTGGCGACGGCGATCTTCCTGCCGGTCTATCTGATCTCGTTCCGCCTGTCGGACGCAACCCTGCCCTTTGCCGCCGCGGCGATGGTGCTGATCGGTCTGGCGGTGTCGCCGTTCCCGCTGGGCTGGACGACGTTCAGCATCTATGCCGCCGCCGCCGTCGCCCGCCTGCATTCGCGTTGGCATGCCGGAATCGGGATCGTCGTCATCGCGCTGATCGTGCTGGCCACCGGCCTGTTGCTGCGCCAGCCGCTGGGATGGTGGGGACCGAGCCTGTTGTTTGTCGTGATGACCGGCGTCGTCACCATGTCGACCGCCGCCTTCTACCAGCGTACCCAGGCGCTGCTTGCCAGCCAGGAGGAAGTGCGCCGCCTCGCCGGAACCGCCGAGCGCGAGCGGATCACCCGCGATCTGCACGACGTCATCGGGCGCACCCTCACTCTCGTGGCGCTCAAGGCCGATCTGGCGGGCAGGCTCGTGTCTCGTGATCCCGACATTGCACGCGCCGAACTGGCGGCGATCGCCGAGGCTGCACGATCGGGCCTTGCCGAGGTTCGCGCTGCGCTCGCAGGGCAATTGGGCGGCACGCTCGCGCATGAGACCTCGGCATCGCTTGCAGCACTGGAGACGGCAGGTATTGCGCCTATCGTGACCGGCGACCCCACCGCCGTCCCCGCCGATGCCGGCGCGGTGTTGGCGATGACGCTGCGCGAGGCCGTGACCAACGTGATCCGCCATGCCGGGGCGCAGCGCTGCACGATCGGCTTCGCAGCGGGACCCGACGATGCCCGATTGGTGGTGGAAGACGACGGCGTCGGCCTCTCCTTCCGCGAGGGCAACGGCCTGCGCGGCATGCGCCAGCGGCTGGTCGCGGCGGGCGGGCGGCTGGAGCTGCAAGCGCTCCAGCCCGGCACCAGGCTGGAAGCGAGCGTGCCGGCATGACCATCCGCATCGTCATCGCCGAGGATCAGGGGCTGGTGCTCGGCGCCATCGCCGCGCTGCTCGCGCTGGAGAGCGATTTCGAGATCGTCGGAAGAGCGGGTGACGGCGATGCCGCGCTCGCGTTGGTCCACGATCTCACGCCCGACATCCTGCTCACCGATATCGAGATGCCGGGACGTACCGGGCTCGACTGCGCGCAGGTCCTCGCGGCGGAGAAGCTGCGGACGGCGGTGGTGATCGTCACCACCTTCGCGCGGCCTGGCTATCTCGCCCGGGCGCGGGCTGCGGGGGTCCGCGGCTATCTGCTCAAGGATGCGCCGGTCGACACGCTGGTCGCCGCGATCCGCACCGTCGCCGCCGGCGGTCGGGTGATCCCGCCCGAACTCGCCGCCGCGGCATGGGAGGCAGGCAGCGATCCGCTCACCGATCGCGAGCGCGCCGCGCTGCGGCTCGCCGAGGAGGGGCTGTCGAACAAGGACATTGCGCGCCGGCTGGGGCTCTCACCCGGCACGGTGCGCAACTATTTGTCCGAAGCGGCGGGCAAGCTCGGTGCGGCCAACCGGATCGAGGCTGGCCGCACCGCGCGGGCGAATGGCTGGCTCTAGCGCTGCGAAGGGCCTGCCGCGTCGATCTCCGCCCCCCAGGGATCACGCCCCGCCACCGCCTTGCCGTCGGCGGCAAAATCGAGGATCGCGTCGTCCTTGGCGGTGAAGCGCGGCCAGGCAGGCAGGCCGGCGCCCTTGGGGTCTCCCTTCTTGGCGAAGTTGGCGAGATAGGCGCTGATCGTCCTGCCCATCTGCACGTCTTTCGGGGTCGCCGCCGCGCCATATTTGATCGCGGCATTGTCGAAGAAGAACGGAATGTCGGTGGCGTGGCCGGCGCCCGGTTTGCCGACCGAGTCCGCGACATAGGAGAAGCGATATTCCCACACCGGCACCTTTTGCGCGGCGATGCGAGTGCTGGCCTCGCGCGCGCCGGCGATCATGAACCCGGTCTTGCCGCCCATGTCCGCGCTGGTTGCGCCGATCAGCATCGGCACGTGGGCAAAGTTGCCGCTCGCATAGGCCTTTTCTTGGTCGACCAGCAGCGTCCCGTCGAGCATCGGCCCGCCATAGGTGCGCGGGCCGGGCTTGGGCTGGAACAGCTCGATCATGCTGAGGCCGTCGGTCACTTGCTCGGCGCTCAGCGCGCGCAGCTTGTCGAGCGCATCGGGTGCGGCCGGATCGATTCCGTGCGCGCGGGCGAGGTTCTCGCCGATCGTCTCGGCATCCTTGAGCGTCGCGCTCTTCGCGGTCTGGGCATTGCCACCCGACATCACCACCGCCTTGTGGAACAGCCCGCGTGCCATCGGCGAGGTGACCAGCGTGTGGACCGACATGCCCCCGGCGCTCTCGCCGATGATCGTCACGTTCGCCGGATCGCCGCCGAACGCCGCGATGTTCTGCTGCACCCATTTGAGCGCGGCGATCTGGTCCATGAAGTTGTAGTTGCCGAGCAGGCCGTCGGGGTTCGCGGCGCTGAGCTGGGGCAGGGCAAAGCTGCCGAACCGCCCGACGCGATAGTTGAAGCTGACGAACAGCACCCCCTGCTTGGCCATGTTGGCACCGGCATAGGTGGGCGGCGACGAGCCGCCGTTGACGAAGCCGCCACCATAGATCCACACCATTACCGGCAGCTTGGTCTTGGCGGCTGCGAGCTTCCAGACGTTGAGATAGAGGCAGTCCTCGGCGGGCGCGGTGCCGAGCGGCGCGGCGTCGCTCGGGAACGGCTTCTGCATGCAGTCATGGCTGTATTCGGTCGCCGGGCGAATGCCCTCCCAGGCCGTGACGGGCTGGGGCGCGCGCCAGCGCAGGGGGCCGACGGGCGCCGCGGCGAAGGGGATGCCCTTCCAGCTGGCGACCCCGTCCTCGACCGCACCCTCCACCTTGCCGCTCTGCGTCGAGGCCACCGGGCCGCTGGTCTGCGCCAGGGCGGCGCCGGGCAGCATCCACGCCGCCAAGCCGCCGATTAACGCTGCTTTCCATGCCTTCATGCGCTTCCCTCCCATCCGATTGTTCGCGCCTAGCTAGCCCAAAACCTGCCCGGCTTCTCCACAAACTTGACCTGCAAGCCCCTGCTCGGACAAACTTTGTAACTGGGAGCGGGGCGACGGGGCGGGTAGCGCCGCCGTTTCGCGAATTGGGGGGGACGTATGCGTTTCTGGATCACCACCGCGGCGACGCTTGCCGCCGCCGCGCCGGCCTGCGCGCAAGAGGTCACCATCAAGCCGCTAATCGAAGCGCGCACGCGCTACGAGCATCTCGACCAGGCCGAATTCGCGAATGCCTCGGACGCCGTGACGATCCGCGTCCGCGCTGGCGCCGAAGTGACCCGCGGCCGCTGGGTCGCGCTCGGCGAGGCGCAGGGCAATCTCGCCGTGGTCGGCGACTATTATGACGGGCTGCACGGGATCGCCAATCGCCCGACCATCGGCGATCCCGAGAATGTCGCAATCTACCGCGCCCAGCTGCAATATCGCTCCGCGCCGCTGACCGTCACCGCCGGCCGCCAGCGGATCGCGCTCGATGACGAGCGTTTCGTCGGCAACGCGCAGTTCCGCAACAACGCCCAGACCTTCGACGCCGTGCGCACCGAGATCGTACCGGTGAAGGGCGTCAAGCTCGACCTCACCTATGCCTGGGACGTGCGGACGATCTGGGGCACCGAGGGGCGCGGCGCCCGCCAGCGCGGGGTCGGCGGGCACAATGTCTTCGCCAATCTCGGCGCGGCGACCCCCTTGGGCACGCTGACCGGCTTCGCCTATCTGATCGACCAGGACGAGGCCGAGGTGCAGGGCTTCCGCCTCTCCAACCAGAGCTACGGCGTGCGGCTGGCGGGCAGCCGCGCGATCGCGCCCCAGGCCAAGCTGCGCTACCAGCTGAGCTGGGCGCGCCAGTCCGACTATCACCACAACCCCACCCGCTATCAGGCCGATTACTGGCTTGCCGACGCCACGCTGGACGTGCGCGGCTGGACGCTCAACACCGGCTATGAAGTGCTGGGCGCCGATGGGGGCCAAGCGCTCACCAGCTTCCAGACGCCACTCGGCAGCGTGTTCAAGTTCCAAGGCTGGGCCGACAAGCTGACGGTCACGCCGCCCAACGGCGTGCGCGATTTCTACGCGGGCGGCGGCTATGGCTGGAAGAAGCTCGGCCGGATCGACGCACTGTCGCTGCAGGCGGTGTGGCACCGCTACCAGAGCGACCGGCTCAACCAGCATTATGGCGACGAGTGGAACCTGCTCGCCACCGCCAAGCTGCGCAAGACCCAGCTCTCGGTCCGCTACGCCCGCTATGAGGCCGATCGCTTCGCCACCGACACCAGCCGCTTCTGGCTGCAGATGGACTGGGCCTATTGACGCAGGCGCGTCGCCGAACTGCAATGGAACCGACCTAAGCGCGCTCGAACGCCAAGGGCTTTTGCACGAGAGAGGTTCCCATCGCGACGCTCGCCACCGAAGGCAGGATGCTGGCCTATGCCTCCGGCAATTTCGGCAAGGCGCTGCTGTTCAGCGGCGCCGACCTGACGATCCTGTTCCTGCTGACCGACGTGCTGGGGCTGGACGGTGCGCGGGCGGCGGGGTTGATGCTGTTCGCGGTGCTCGGCGACCTGGTGTTCGACCTGCTCGCGGCGCGGCTGGTGCTGCGCTGGCGAGCGGCCGGGCGGGGCTATCGCTGGGCGGTCGCCTTTGCCGCGATCCCATGCGGTGCCGCCTTCGCGCTGATCTACGCGATGCCGGCGCTGGGGCTGCACCGCGGCTGGATGCTGGCGACGGCAATCCTCGTGTTTCGCGGCGCCTATGCGGTGGTCGACGTGCCGCACAACGCGCTGATGGCGCAGGTGAGCCGCGACAGCCGCGCGCGCGGACGCGTCTCGGGCTACCGCCTGTTCTTCAGCACGGCGAGTGCGCTGGCGATCGCGGGCATCCTCACCCCGCTGGTGCAGCAGGCGGGACATGCGCGGCAGTTCGGCGCACTCGCGCTTACCGGGATCGGAACGGGGCTCGCCTTCGCGCTGACGATGCTGCTCTGCGTCTGGGCGTGTGGCGGCCAGCGCGGCGCTGCAACGGCACTGCGCGGCGACCGCATCGCCGTGCCGCTGCGCGATCCGATGGTGCTGGGGATGGGGGCGCTGGCGCTAATCACCGGCTTCGCCATGCCCTGTTTCGGCCGGATGCTGATGTATCTGGGGACCTATGTGATCGCGCGGCCGGGGGCGGTGACGCTGCTGCTCGGCGTGATGACCGTTGGGCAGTTCGGCGGCGTGCTCGCCTGGACCGCGCTCACCCACCGCTTCGGCAAGAGCCGCCTACTCGCCGCAGGGCATGCGGTGAGCGCCGCCGGCCTGCTGGTCTTCGCGCTGTGCACTGCCTGGCCCGTGGGGCAGATGGCCGGCGCCGCGCTGATCGGCTTCGGCTTTGCGAGCGTGTTCATGCTGCCCTGGGGGGTGCTCGCCGACGCGGTGGACGTCGTCGAATGGCGGCACCGGCGGCGCTACGAAACCGGGCTGTTCGCCTTCTACCTGGTGCTGGTGAAGGCGAGCGGCGCCGCCTCGACGGCGATGATCGGCTGGGTGCTGGGTTCGCTCGGCTATATTCCCGGCGCGGTCCAGCCAACGGGCGTCCGCCTCGGCATGCTCGGCCTGGGGCTCGGCGTGCCGCTGGCGGGGGCGCTGCTGGCGTTGCTGTTGCTGCGCCAATTCACCCTCGACCATGCCCAGCACGCGCGACTGCTGCGCGCGCTGGCGCGGCGTCAGGCGGGCGCGGAGCCGGTCTCTGGATCGAACTTCGGGTTCGAGAAGTCGAGCGGCGAGGGCGTCACCTTGGCAGGCGGTCGTGCGCTCTCGCCCCAGGCGCGGCAGAGCATGTCGCGCAGCATCGCCGCCCCCGCCGCGGTTCGCTCGTAGACCAGCGCGCGGACGTCCTGGTCGGCGGGGTTGGCGAAGCCGTCGCGCTTCTCGAGCTGGTAGACGCGCTCCATCCGATCGCCCGACTGGTCGAGGAACCCGAGCACGGCGGCGAACATGTCGCCCTGCTGGTGCGCCGGCGCGGCGATCCGCGCGGCGATGTCGGCCGGGGTCAGCCCGATCGCATCGACGAAGCGGCTCTCGAAGCGGCCATGGATGCTGCGGTCGCGGGTATAATTGTTGGGGTTGGGCCCGAGCCAGCCGTCCGAGTTGGCGGAGTCGTGCAGCGGCTGGGCGCCGTCGCCGATATAATGGCCGAGCCGGATCACGTCGAACGCACAGTGCTGCTCGGGCACCGCGGTGTCGCCGCCGCTCGCCTGCGCCGCGCGGATGGCGCGCATGCAGACGATCACCCGCTCATAGGCCTCCATCGCGGCATAGGGCAGGGTACCGGTCCAGCGGACATTGGTGCGCGCAGCCGTTGCCGGGTCCTTGTCCTTGATCGTTTCATAGTGCTTGTACAGCGCGATCACGAAGGCGTAGCGCGAGCGCGGGATCGGCTTGAGGAAGGCGAACTGCTCGCGGAACCAGCCATGGTTCGGATCCTCCTCGATCTTCGAGAAGCCTTCGGAGTCGCCGCGCCAGCTGTCAGGCAGCGTCGCCGAAGTGGCGATATAATCGGCATAGCGGCGCAGGAAGGTGGGGCCGTCTTCCGGGATCGCCTGGATCGCCGCGCGGTCGATCACGGCGTGCGCGGTATGGCCCCAGGCATGGGCGACGGCGGGGGCGAGCAGCAGGGCGGCGGCCAAGGCGAAGCGGCGCATGGCGGTTCCTTTCAGGGGTCGAGCGGGTCGCGCGGATCGACACGCTCGGATGCGCGCGACGGGCGGAACACGAGTTCGGTGGGCGAAACGCGGCGGACGATGGTGCCAGGCTGGTAGCCGAGCTCGGCGGCGTTGCGCTCGGTGAACTTCGCGCTTTCGATATAGCCGCTCTGCAACGGGTTGCAGACGATCACCGTCTCCATCTGCATCGGCGCGCCCATGGCGGCGAGCAGTCGGCTGGCGTTGCGGAGATTGGTGGTGGTGTGGCGGGCATAGGGCTCGCTGACGATCGCGTCGGCGGGGATACCATAGCGCTCGATCAGCGCCTTGCGCATCTCGTCCGCCTCGGTGAACGGCGTCGCGCGCGGATGCGCCCGGCCGCCGGTAACGAGGATGAAGGCGATATCGCCGCGTGCGAACCGCTGCGCGGCGAGGCGGAGATGGTATTTCCCGAAGGGGCTGAGCGGCTCGCCCTCGATCTCTGGGCCGACGCCGGTGACGATCATCGCGCTGTAGCGATAGCGCTTCCAGTCGAGCGTCTTGGCGCGGGCCATCGGTGCCGCATTGGCGCCGCCGGTCAGCGGTTCGTGGCCGATCGCGTCGCTGCGGTCGCTAGCGTCGAGCAGCGCGAGGGCATAGTCGATGCTCGGATCGAGCCGCTGCGCCGATCGGTCGCGCGGCGTCTCGGCAAGCCAGTCGGCCGCCTGGAGCCGGGCGGCGAGATCCTTGGGTGCGATCGGGCCGGGGCCGTCGATCGGCGTCGTCGGGGCGGCACCGAGCGCGTAGACGCGAACGATCCCGTTGATGCCGGCGATCTCGCGGTCGAGTTGCGCGGCGCGTCCATCCTCGGCAGCGGGGAGGCGGCCCTCGGTCGCCACCGCACTGCGCAGCGCGGCAGCTTCGGACTCGCTCCACAGCAGCGCCTGTGCCCGGCAGGCGAGATCCTGCCCGCAGGCGGTGCGCCGCTCCCGCCGCGCGCGCAGCACGCTCTCCATCCCCGGCGCATGGACGATCCGGTCGAGCACCGCCGGGTCGTGCCCGGCGGCGTCGAGGGTGGGGAGCAGCCGCGCCGACAGTGCCGCGATCACCGCATCGTCCGCCGCCCATGCCGGGGCAGCGAACACGGTCACCGCCAGCGCCGCGGTGGAGAGCAATGCCCGCATCACCAGCTGCGGCTGACGATGAAGCGGAAGTTGCGGCCGAACAGCGGGCGGCCATAGATCGCCTGGCTCGAACCCTGCCCAGCGAACTGGTCGGTGCGGGTATTGCCCTCGGTCAGGCCATGCGCGTTGAACAGATTGTCACCGACCACCTGGAAGCGCCACGCGCCCCAGTCGAGCGACGCGCCGCCGCCGATCGTCTGGTAGCCCGGCATCGCGGTGCGGTTGAACAGGTCGACATAGCGGCGGCCGACCCATTCGTAGCGGCCGAAGATCGAGACCTTCTGCTCGCCCAGGTCAAAGTCGAAGCTCGGGCGCAGATTGCCGAAGAACTTGGCCTCGCGGATGATCTGCTTGCCGTTCACCGCGCTGGGATCGGCGCCCGAGGTGTTCTGCAGATTGGCATATTCGGGGTTCTGCCAAGTCACCGAGCCGTCGAGCGCAAACCAGCGGATCGGCGACACGCGGCCATCGACCTCGACGCCCTTCACCGAGGCCTCGCCGATGAACGGCAGCGTCTGGTCGTTGCGGCCGGTCAGCGGGTTGAACGCCGCGAACGAAGCGTTGAACGGGTTGAACTTGGTGTAGAAGCCTGTGGCGTAGAGATAGTTGGGCCCGAAGCTCGCTTTGAGGCCGACTTCATACTGGCGCGCCTTGGTCTTGATGATGGTGGCGTTGATGCCGGTCACCACGCCCAGCTGCGGCGGCACTTCGAGGTTCGAGATGCGGCCATAGGCGCCGAAATGGCCGTTGAGATCGTAATTGACGCCGACGGTCCAGTTGGTCGCCTTTGGCTTGAGCCGCTGGTCGAGCACCTGGCCGGTGAAGGCGCGGGTGGTATCGTCGGCCAGCGTCGTGCCGTCGCCCAGATTCACTTGCGTCGTCGGCAGCGCGATGCCCTTATAGTCGTACAGTTCGGTGCGGATGCCGCCGTCGACGCGCAGCCCGCGGGTGATCTCCCAGGTGTCGTTCGCATAGAAGGCGATCAGCTGCGCGTCGCCCTCTCCCTGGTTCAGCGTGGTGGTATAGCGAAGCACGCCGTTCTGGGTGACCGAACCGAGCACCTGGCCGGTCGCCGAATAGGCGAGCAGGTCCAGCGTGCGCGGCTGGCTGCGCAGCTCGATCAGCATGTCCTGATAGGCCTGGAGCAGCGTGTTGCCGTAGAAGGCGCTGTACACGCCGACGCGGACGTCGTGGCTGCCGAAACCGGTCTCGAACTTGCGAGTGACGCTCAGGTCGCCCTGCACCGAGTAGAAGTCCGATTCCGAGGCGCGATACTGGCCGGACAGGACCAGGCCCGACGCGGTCGACGGATCATAGACCGAGGCACCGTTGGTGCCCGCAAAGGCATAGCCAAGCCGCGCGACATTGGGCCCGAAGGCGGTGCGCGCGGCGGTCAGATAGCCGGCGGCGAAGGTGGTCGCGTCGGCGGGGTTGGTGGTCGAGTAGAAGGCGTCGAAGCTCGACTTACCCTTGGTCCCGCCGATCTTGGCCGAGACCTGCCAGCCATTGAAGTCCGCATCATAGTCGATCGCGGCGTTGAAGAAGCGCATGTGGCGGCCGTTGGACAGGTCGCGGTTCATGCTCTGCAGCGCGCCCGACCCGTCGCGATACTTGATGTTGACGTTGCGCAGCGACGGCGAGTTCAGCGTGCCTTCGAAGTAATCGATATACTTGTTGAGCGACACCGCGGGGTTGCGCGGATCGTTGGTCGGGATCGGCAGGTAGAAGACGTTGTGGTCGTTGACATATTCGGCCGAGACCTTGAGCGTGCCGTTGCTCAGCTGGCGCTTGATGTTGGCGCGGATCTGGCCGCCCTTGTCGCTGGGAAAACCGCCATAGCGATAGCCGTCATGCTGGCGAATAAAGCCGCCGATCGCGTAGGTGGTGTTGTCGCTGAGCGGCCCCGACTGCATCGCGTCGAGCCGGTAGAGGCCGGTATCGCCGAGCGTCAGCTGCGCCTTGCCGCGCGCCTGCTGGGTGCCCGAGACCGTGATGTTGTTGGCGATCGCCGCTGCGCTGCTCGCATAGATCGGCGCCGGGCCGCCGCGAACGATCTCGACCCGCTCGGTCATCAGGTCGTAGCGGTTCATGCCTTCGCCGGAGTTGAAGAAGACGCCGTCGATCTCGTGGTAAAGCGGCAGCCCGTCCTGTTGGAAGATCAGATAGCCGCGATCGGTCGGGATGCCGCGGATGCGGGTGATGTTCTGCACCTCGCCGCCCGTCGCCTCGACCTGGATGCCGGGGACGGTGCCGAGCAGGTCGGCGAAGCTCTTCGGTGCGATCTTCTGGACATCGGCCTGGCTCAGCGAGTTGATCGCATAGGACACGTCGAAGCGGCGCTGCGCACGCGCCGAGCCGGTGACGATGATGTCGCCGCCCGTATCCTCGGCAGTCTGCGCCGGATCGGTAGCGGGCGTGTCGCTGGTCTGCGCGAAGGCGGGCGTTGCGGTGAGGCTCAGCGCGAGCACGGCGCAGCCGGCGGCGAATTGGTGCTTCTTCATCGGATCGTTCCCCCGAGTTGTTCTCAACTTGCACGTGCCGATGCGCGGGGTCGATGACAGATTTATTTATTCCTGGGAAAATTAATCGGCGATCGCTATCCCCTTACCTATCATGAGATATCCCGCCGTCTCGCTGCTCGACGAGGAGAAGCGCCTTCTCTGGCAGCTGCGCACCCAGGGTCCCCAGTCACGCTCGGCGCTGGCCGAGGTGCTGCAGATCAGCAACGCCGCGATCTCGAAGCTGACCAAGGCGCTGATCGGGCAGGCGCTGGTCGAGGAACTGCCCGCCGCACCGCTCGCCGGTCGCGGGCGGCCGACGGTGCCGCTGCGCATCTCCCCAGCCGGCGGCTATGCCGTGGGGCTGGCGCTCTATGCGGGCATCCTCGAGATCGCCATCGTCGACTATGCCGGCGGCACCATCGCGCTCACCTCCGAGAAGATCGGACCGCTCGACCCGCAGGGCTTCGCGCGCCATGTCGACCGCCGCATCCACGATCTCGCGCTCGAGCATCGACTGCTCGGCCGCCGGCTCTATGGCATCGGTTTCGCCGCGCCCGGCCCGGCGCTGTCGCGCGACGGCAATCGCTGGCACATCGTCCGCAACCTGCCCGGCTGGAAGGACGCGCCGCTGCGCGACCTGTTCGAGGAGACGCTACGCCTGCCGGTGTGGATCGAGAATGACGCCACGGCGGCCGCGCTCGCCGAATATTATCTGGGCGGGCTTATCCAGCGCTGCACCACGGCGATCGTGATCCTGCTCGGCCATGGCGTCGGGGCGGGGATCGTCCATGAAGGCCGGCTGATGCGCGGCGAGTCGGGCGGGGCAGGGGAGATCGGCATGTTCTATTCCGGCGACCGGCCGCGCCCGACCACGCTCGACCTGATCGCGACGCTGCAGGCGGCGGGCTGCCCGGTGCAATCGCTCGCGGATTTCGAGGAGGCGATCCCCGGCTATGAGGCGGTGGTCGAAGGCTGGCAGGAGCGCGCCGCAGACCAGCTGCTCCAGACGATCAATTCGGCGCTGGCCTGGCTCGATCCCGGCGCGATCCGGCTGATGAGCCCGCTGCCCGCGCCGATCATGCACGGCCTCGCCGAACGGCTGAACCGCCGCGCGATCACCTGGGGCGATCACGTCGCGACCAGCGACCGCGGCCGCTGCCCGATCGAGATCTCGCAGCTGGGCGGCGCGGGGTCTGCCTTGGGTGCGGCGCTGCTGCCGATCCATGCCTCGATCGCGCGGGTCTGAGAACCGCCGTGATGAATTAGATGACAAATCCGACGCAGCGCCTATCCTCGGCAGCGGCGATCGACCCCGTATTTGAACGGGCACGCCGCAGAGGAGAAGGATGACGATGATCACCCGGCGTGGACTGATGGCTTCGTCGCTCGCAACTTGGGCGCTGTCTGCCGTGCCCGCCTGTTCGGCGCCAGCCGGACGGCTCAAGCAGTCGGTCAGCCGCTGGTGCTATCAGGACATTCCGCTCGACACGCTGTGCGCCGCCGCCGCGAAGATGGGCCTGCAGGGCATCGATCTGCTCGAACCCGCCGACTATGAAACGCCGCGCCGCCACGGCCTGCGCTGCACCATGGGCTATGCCGCCCCGGGCATGACGATCGCGCACGGCCTCAACCGGCGCGAGCATCACGATGCCTTCGAGCAGGCATTCCGCATCGGCATCCCCCAGGCGGCCAAGGCGGGCGTGCCCAACGTCATCGCCTTTTCCGGCAATCGCCAGGGCATGTCCGATGCCGAGGGCGCGGAGAACACCATCGCCGGGCTCAAGCGCCTCAAGCCGATCGCCGAGGACCATGACGTGACGATCTGCGTCGAGCTGCTCAACAGCAAGCGTGACCACCACGACTATATGGCCGACCATACCGCCTGGGGCGTGCAGGTCGCCAAGGAAGTGGCCTCGCCGCGGGTGAAGCTGCTCTACGACATCTATCACATGCAGATCATGGAGGGCGACCTGATCGCCACGATCCGCGAAAGCCTGCCCTGGATCGGCCATTTCCACACCGGCGGCGTGCCCGGTCGCCACAATCTCGACGACACCCAGGAGGTCGATTGGCACGCGGTGGCGAAGAGCATCGCCGATCTCGGCTTCCAGGGCTATTTCGCGCACGAGTTCATGCCGACCGGCGACCCGCTGACCGCGCTCGCCCAGGCAGTACGCACCTGCACGGTCTGAGCCTTCGGAACGAGGCCAGCGCGACCCACAAGCCTCGATACAAGGTACCTGACCGGCAGCGAGCCTGATGATTCCAGGCCGTCTCGGCGGGCTTCGTCTGCCGGGTCTGGCGGAAACTGCCGGGCCCCGGAAAAAGCGACGGGCGGCGACCATCGGGCCGCCCGTGCCCTTCGGCGTTAGTTGAGCGGGTCGAACCGCTCGCCAACCATCGCTTCGCTCAATTCCCAAAGCGCGTCGGCCCGGTCGGGATCGAGCGCATAGGGTTGGACGCCGCCGCGCACCTCCGGATCGCCGGCGATCTGGGCGACATGGCAATCCTCGCAGTAGCGGCGGCCGACGACATCGCCATCGGCGACCACCGCGGCCCAGACGCTGGTGGCAGCCCCCTGGGGCACGGTCTTGTAGCGGAACGGCGGCAGACCGGCGGCGGCGTTGCGCTGATTGATGGTGCGGATCATCTGCGCCTCCGCCACCGGATCGGTATGCCGGCCGAGTTCGGTCTTGATCCCGCCGGGGTGCACTGCCGTCGCACGGATATCGCGAGATCTGAAACGCCGATCAAAGCCCAGCGCGAAAAGCACATTCGCCGTCTTGGACCGCCCATAGGCGAGGAAGGGGGCATAAGGGCCATGCTCGAAATTCGGATCGTCCATCGACATCGGCGAAGCGATGCCCCGCGGACGCGACCGAAACCACGCGTCCGCCGGCACGGATCAGCGGCGCGATACGATTGACGAGCAGGAAGTGGCCCAGATGGTTCGTCCCGAACTGCGTCTCGAACCCATCGACCGTATGGCCGAACGGAGTCGCCATCACGCCCGCATTGTTGATCACGACGTCGAAGGGGCGTCCGTCGGCGCGCAGCGCATCGGCGCAGGCGCGCACGTTGGCGAGATTGGCAAGGTCAAGCTGCACCAGCGCCAGTTTCCCGTTGCCGCTGATCGCTGCCGCACGAACGACGGCGGTGGCGCGCGCTGCCTTTCCAAGATCGCGCGCTGCACCGACGACATCGGCGCCGTGCGCGGCAAGCGCGCGGGCGGTTTCCACGCCCAGACCGGCGGAAACGCCTGTGATGAGGATTCGCTTGCCGGCCAGATCGACGCCGTCCAGCACGTCGTCGGCGGTAGTGAAGTCGCCGAGCGTGATCGTCATTTTTTAAGGCTCCTGCTTGTTTTCTCGCAGCGCCAAGATCGTCTTGCCCGATCCTTTCCCCTCGCCCGATCCACGCAGAACCTTGCCCGATCGTCTCACGCACATTGCAACCGGCGCCGTGCGGACCCATTGATCGGCCATGCGCGACCCGCTTTCCCCCTTGCGTGATCTCGTCGCTCGCCATGTCCGCGGGAACCGGACCGAGAGCAGGATCAGCGGGCTGACCCTGCTGCGCGCGATCGAGCCCAGCCCAGCCGCGTCGGGCATCCTCGAACCGCGTGTGTGCATTGTCCTGCAGGGGGCCAAGCAGGTGGCCATCAATGGCGAGGCATATCGCTACGATTCCGCCAGCTACTTCGTCGCGAGCGTGGCGCTTCCCGGCCAGCGGCTGCGTCAGCCAGGCCAGCAGCGATATTCCCTATCTCGCGGTGAGCATGACCGTGGATCGCGCCACCATCGGTGCGCTGCTGGACGAATTGCCAGACCCGTCCCCCGCCTCCACGCGCGGCTTCGCGATCCATGGCGTCACCGCGCCATTGCTGGACGCCTTGCACCGATTGCTGGAACTCCTCGACACGCCGCAGGATATTCCCGCCCTCGGGCAGGCGCGGTATCGCGAACTAATGTATCGACTGCTCCAGAACGACGACGGGCAGCTGCGCCAGATCGCGCAGGAAGATAGCCGCCTGTCGCGGATCCATCGCGCGATCGGGTGGCTCCGCAGCCATTACGACCAGGCCCTATGCATCGACGACCTCGCCGATCGGGCCGGCATGAGCCGCGCATCCTTCTACCGTCACTTCAAGGCGGCGACGTCGATGAGCCCGCTGCAGTTCCAGAAAATCCTGCGCCTGCAGGAGGCGAGGCGCCTTTTGCGTCAAGCCAGCAGCGCGCAGACAAGCGCGCATCGGGTCGGCTATGAAAGCGCCTCGCAATTCAGCCGCGACTATGCCCGGCTGTTCGGTCTGCCGCCTGCGCGCGACGCTGCGCGCCTACGGGCGGTGTCGAGCGATCCAATCGAGGTCTGAACAATGGTCCCGTTGCTTCGGCTGCAGATTCCTACCTTCATTTCCCGGACACCGGGGTGATCTTCGGCCGCCGCCATGCTAGGGCGGCGGCGATGCGTGCGCTGTTGCCCTTCATTGCCTGTCTGATGGTGGTCCTCACCAGCTGGTCGGGCATGGCGCATGCCGCAGAGGCGGCAGGCGGCAATTTCGGGGCCATTGCATTCACCGTGCACGCGCAGGGTGACGGCGATGAAGTGCCAGCCGATGCCGACCAGGCGGTGCCGCACCATCACGGCATCTGCCACGGGCATGATGTCGGTACGCCCGCCTCCGCCCCTTCGGCCCGCCGGCTTGTCCACGCCGCAGCGGCGCCGCCACTTTCGCGTACCACCGCACTTGCCGGCACCGGGGCTTTGATGCGGCTGAGGCCACCGCAAGCCTGACGTTTCCGCCGGACGCCTGCGCGCGTCCGTATCTGGATTCCCGTCAGGAGCGCTTGCTTCATGAAACGACTTTTTGCGGCCGCATTGGCCGCGAGCGCCTGCGCATCGCCGCTGCAGGCGCAAACCGCCGCGGCGTCCTCGGTATCGGACGCTGGCCCCGTGCTTTCGCTCGAACAGGCGGTTGCTGCGGCGGGTGGAACCGCCCCCGCAGCCGAGGCTGCCGGGGCCGTCCTCGATGCCGCGCGAGCGAACCGCACGGTAGCCGGGCTGCGGCCCAATCCCGTGGTTCAGGGGCAGGTCGAAAACATCGCCGGCAGCGGCGCCTATCGTGGGCTGCGCAGCGCGGAGACGACGATCGGGCTGGCCTTCCCCATTGAGCGGGGCGGCAAGCGCGGTGCGCGCGTCGCGGTCGCCGACGCACAGCTTTCCCGCGCCCAGATCGAGGCGGCGATTGCCGCTGCCGACATCGGGTTGCAGGTGACGCAGCTCTATGTCGAGGCGGCCGCCGCCGAGCGCCGGGTCGCCGCCGCGCAGGAGCAGGCGCGGATCGCCGGCGAGGCCCTGAACGCGGCGAACGTCCGCGTGCGCGCCGGACGGGCGTCTCCGCTGGAAGCGCAGCGCGCTGATGTCAGGCGGATCAGTGCCGAGGCAAACCTTGCCCGCCAGCGCCGCCTGGCCGACGGTGCCCGGACCAATCTGGCGCGGAGGATCGGCAAGCCGGTCACCGCGCTCGACGGTACCTTGCTCGATCGCTTGCCCGCGGCCGATGCCCAAGGCCCGATCCTGCCCGCACATGCCGCCGGCACGCTCGCCCTGGCGGCAGTCGAGGCCGATGTCGCGGTTGCCAATGCCGGCGTCCGTCTGGCCCGTGCCAATCGCGTGCCGGATGTGAACGTCGGACCTGCGATACGTCGACTCGAGGCGACCAGCGATCTTGCAGCGGTGTTCACCATATCGATGCCGATCCCGCTGTTCAGCAACGGCAGCGCGGCGCTCGCGCAGGCGACCGCACAGCGGACGCAGGCGGATGCGGTGCGCCGACTTCGCACGCTCGACGTCGAACAGGCGATCACCGACGCGCAGGTCCAGGCCGAGAATGCCGCGACCACCGCACGCGCCGCTGCCGGTCCGGCGCTGGACGCGGCGCAGGAAGCCGCCCGCATCGCCCGCATCGGCTACCGCGAGGGCAAGTTCGGCCAACTCGACCTGCTCGATGCCGAACGCAGCCTGGCCGAGACGCGCCTCGCCGCGATCGATGCGCTCGCCACCTATCAGATTGCCCGCGCGCAGCTGGAGCGCCTGACCGCCCGCGCGCCCAAGGGAGACACGCAGTGATCCGACCTTTGTCCATGGTGAGGACGCTGTTCCTCGCCGTCCTGCTGGCCGCGTGCGGTGAGCGCTCCGGCCCGCCCGATGCCGTCAAGGCCGCCAAGCCCTTGGTCGATCCCGCGGCGAAGGACCAGGTGATGCTGACCGCCGAGCAGATCGCGGCGGCGGGCGTCCAGATTGGCCGGCCGTCGATCGGCGGCGCGGGCACCATCGAAATTCCCGCGATCGTCGAGGGCGATCCGCAGGGAACGCAAATCGTCTCCGCGGCCATCGCCGGTCGCGTGGTGGCGCTCAGCCGCAACCTCGGCCAGAAGTTTCGCCGCGGCGAGACGATCGCCGTGATTGAGAGCCGCGAGGCGGCGCAGATCAAGGGCGAGGTGCAGGCGGCCCGCGCGCGGCTGACCCTCACCAACGCCAATCTCGCCCGCGAGCAGCGGCTGTTTGCCGAGCGGGTGTCGCCCGAGCAGGATCTGATCGCCGCGCGCACCGCCGCGGCCGAGGCACGCATCGCGCTCGCGCAGGCGCAGAGCATGGTCTCGGCCGCCGGGGTCGGGGGCGGGGGGCTCAACCGCCTGGGCATCGCCGCGCCGATCGGCGGTCAGGTGATCGCAAGGGCTGTCACGCTGGGGCAGACGGTCGCGGCGGATGTGGAGCTATACCGCATTGCCAACCTGGCCCAGGTCTCGATCTCCTTCAGCCTCAGGCCGGAGGATGCGAGCCGCGTCCGCGCCGGCAGCGCGTTGACGGTAAAGGCGGCGGGACGCGAGGCGGTCGCCAGGCTCCACTTCGTCTCCCCCGCGCTCGATGCGCAGACCCGGCTGGTGCCGGCGATCGCGATGCTCGACAATCGCTCGGGCCAGTGGCGGGTGGGCGAGCCCGTCACCGCGTCGGTGCTGCTCGCGGGCAGCGGCGGCGGCCAGGCGATCCGCGTCCCCACCACGGCGGTGCAGAGTGACGAAGGCCGATCGGTGGTGTTCGTGCGCACGCCGACCGGCTTCCGCGCAACGCCGGTGCAGCTCGGCGACGCCGCCGGCGCGACCGTGATCGTCCGCTCCGGGCTCACCGGGCAGGAGCAGATCGCCACCACCGGCAGCTTCACGCTCAAGGCCGAGCTCGGCAAGCGCGAAGCGGTGGAGGACTGAGCCATGATCGCCCCTATCGTCTCCTGGGCGGTCGAGAAGCGCTGCCTCGTCCTGCTGCTCACCGTCCTCGCCGCCGCCATCGGCGGTTTCTCGCTGTCCCGCCTGCCGATCGACGCGGTGCCGGACATCACCAACAACCAGGTCCAGATCAACGTCCGCGCACCCGCGCTTTCGCCCGAGCTGGTCGAAAAGCAGGTCGCATTTCCGATCGAGACCGCGCTCGCGGGCACGCCCGGGCTGCAATATACCCGCTCGCTCAGCCGCAACGGTTTTGCGTAGATCACCGCGGTGTTCGCGGACAAGACCGACATCTATTTCGCTCGCCAGCAGGTCGGCGAGCGGCTGCAGGGCGTCGCCGAAAGCCTGCCCGCGGGCGTGACCCCCGAACTGGGGCCGATCGCCACGGGGCTCGGCGAGGTGTACATGTACACTGTCCGCCTCCAGCACCGCGACGACGACACGCACAAGCCCGGCGAGCCGGGCCAGCAGCCCGACGGCAGCTACATCACCCCCGAGGGCGAGCGGCTGACCAGCGAGGCCGACAAGGCGACCTATCTGCGCACCGCGCAGGACTGGATCGTGACACCGCTGCTCAAGGCCGTGCCCGGGGTGGCCGGGATCGACTCTATCGGCGGCTATGCCAAGCAGTTCCTAGTGGTGCCCGACGTCCAGAAGCTCGCCGCGCTCCGCATCACGTTGACCGAGCTCGGCACCGCGCTCGAGCGCAATAATAGCAGCGTCGGCGGCGGCTTTGTCGATCGCAATGGGGAAGGGCTGGCGGTCCGATCCGACGCGCTGCTGCGCAACGCCGCCGAGCTCGGCCGGACCGTGATCGCCACGCGCGGCGGCGTGCCGATCACGCTCGACCAGGTCGCCAGCGTGCGCGTCGGCCAGGCGATCCGCATGGGATCGGCCTCCGAAAACGGCACCGAAGTGGTGGTCGGCACCGCGATCATGCGGATCGGCGAGAACAGCCGGCTGGTCGCGACGGCGGTGGCGCACAAGCTCAAGGCGATCAATGCCTCGCTACCGCCCGATGTGGTGGTGCAGCCGGTGCTCGATCGCACCGCGCTGGTGAACGCGACGATCGGCACCGTGGCGAAGAACCTCGGCGAAGGCGCGGTGCTCGTCATCGTCGTGCTGTTCCTGCTGCTCGGCAATGTCCGCGCAGCGCTAATCGCGGCGCTGGTCATCCCGATCACGATGGCGCTGACCGGGTTCGGCATGCTGCGCGCGGGCGTCTCGGCCAACCTCATGAGCCTCGGCGCGCTCGATTTCGGCCTGATCGTCGACGGCGCGGTGATTATCGTTGAGAATGCGCTGCGTCGGCTGGCGGAGGCGCAGCATCGCGAGGGCCGGCTGCTGACGCTGGCGGCGCGGCTGGATGCAGTGGCGGCAGCCGCGCGCGAGATGATCCGGCCTTCGGTCTATGGCCAGGCGATCATCCTTCTCGTCTATGTGCCGCTGCTCACGCTGACCGGCGTCGAGGGCAGGACCTTCGTGCCGATGGCACTGACCGTCATCATCGCGCTCGTCTTCGCCTTCGTGCTATCGCTCACCTTCGTGCCGGCGATGATCGCGATATGGCTGTCGCGCAAGGTCGAGGAGAAGGACGGGCGGATCATTGCCTGGCTCAAGCGGCGCTACGAGCCCGGCCTCGGCCGGGCGATGCGACGGCCGACGCTGACGATCGGCGCGGCGATCGCCAGCCTGGTGCTGGCGGCCGGGGCCTTCGCCGGGCTGGGGCAGGTGTTCCTGCCGCAGCTGGACGAGGGTGACCTGCTGATCCAGGCACTCCGCATCCCCGCGACGTCGGTGCAGCAGAGCCAGGCGATGCAGGTACCGATCGAGCGGATGCTGTCGCGGCAGCCCGAGGTGCGGTTCGTGTTCTCCAAGACCGGCACCGCGGAGCTCGCCTCGGACCCGATGCCGCCCAATGCCACCGACATGTTCGTCATCCTCAAGCCGCGCCCGGCCTGGCCGGACCCGAACCTAGCCAAGGAGCAGCTGGTGGCGCGGATCGAGCAGCGCCTGGCAGCAATCCCGGGCAATGCCTATGAGATCACCCAGCCGATCCAGATGCGCTTCAACGAGCTGATCGCCGGCGTGCGCGGCGACATCGCGGTGAAGGTGTTCGGCGACGACTTCGCGCAGATGACTCGCACCGCCGAGCAGATCGCCGGCATCCTGCGTGGCACCAGGGGGGCGGCGGATGTCAAGGTGGAGCAGACCGGCGGGCTGCCCATGCTCGACATCCGCGTCAACCGCGACGCGATGGCACGGTTGGGTGTGACCGCGCAGGACGTGCAGGAGGTCGTCGGCGCGACGCTGGGCGGACGCGTCGCGGGCACGATCTGCGAAGGCGATCGCCGCTTCCCCGTCGTGATCCGGCTGTCCGAGGCGCAGCGGGCCGATTTCGGCCTGTTGCAGCAGCTGCAGGTACCCCTCTCCGGCGGCGGGTTTGTGCCGCTGTCCAGCGTCGCCGAGATCCGGGTCGTCGACGGACCGAACCAGATCAGCCGCGAGAATGGCAAGCGCCGGGTCGTCGTCCAGGCGAACGTCCGCGGCCGCGACGTCGGCAGCGTGGTGGCGGCGGCGCAGGGTGCGATTGCCGCCGAGGTGCGGCTGCCGGCCGGCACCTATCTGGAATGGGGCGGCCAGTTCGAGAATTTGCAATCGGCGAGCGCGCGGCTGAAGCTGGTGATCCCGGGCTGCCTCCTGCTGATCCTGCTGCTGCTCTACGGCGCGCTGGGATCAGTACGCGATGCCATGATCGTGTTCACCGGAGTGCCCTTTGCGCTCGTCGGCGGCGTGCTGCTGCTGTTCGCGCGCGGCATGGACTTCTCGATCTCGGCGGCGGTCGGGTTCATCGCGCTGTCCGGCATCGCGGTACTCAACGGGCTGGTTATGGTCAGCGCGATCCAGGACCTGATCCGGTCCGGCATGGACCGCGCCGCGGCCGCGCAGCTCGGGGCGATGCAGCGGCTGCGGCCGGTGGCGATGACCGCGCTGGTGGCGAGCCTGGGCTTCGTGCCGATGGCGCTTGGTCACGGCGCGGGGGCGGAGGTGCAGAAGCCGCTCGCCACGGTGGTGATGGGCGGGCTCGTCTCGGCCACCTTGCTCACGCTGTTCGTCCTGCCCACGCTCTATGCGCGGTTCGGGCAACGGAGGGTCGGGGAGGGCGCGCGGGAGGACGGATGGCCGTCGTCCGACCCGCCCATCGATTTCCTGTCCTGACCGGCGCGCTGTTGCGCTCGCTCCCGGCGGATCTGCTCGCCGCCGCCGCCGCGGGATGTGGCACTCCCGGGGAACCAGCGTTGTCGAAGGAATGCATGGCCGGGAAAGGCGTCCGCTATTGCTACCCCGGCGAGCATCTCGTTGGCATATCGAGCGCCCCCGACAAGATAACGGCACATCTGCGCGTACCGATCGGGCCCGCCGAGCTGCGGCGTTGTAGCGCCGTGCGGACGCGTCTCGACGCCGTGGCTTACCAATATGACAATGCTGACGTTTTGCTGACCTCGGTCGGGCTTTGGGTCACGGCGGAGGCCCTGATGGCGGACGAGCAGAACCGCGGTCGATGCGAAAGCGGGTGCGAGTTTTACAGAGAGTGATCGTACCACAGCTAAGGCGATAGAGGCGCCGTCCCAGCCTGCCACGCCGAGCAAATCGCTTGCTGAAACTGCGAGAGACAAGATCAACGCCGATTATAAAAAGGCAGCGACCGAAGGGACATATATCGTCGATGATGTCGCAAACGGCGGTCGCTTTCTGGATGTCTCAAAATTAAGTGATGAAGAACTCGCTGCGATCGTGAAAGAGAAGGGCTTTTCAGAAAGGGAGAGCACTGCTGCAAAGGCTAAACGTTGAACATGAGTTAAGGCTACACTGGCTCCATTCAGCAATAGTTCGCACGATACAGCGATGGCTGTAAAGGCGCTCTATCCGATCGCTTAGTCCAGCTGTCAGAAAGGCGGTGGGCTGGAGCGAGTCGATGCTTGATATGGGCGAGCGGATCATAAAGATCAGTGCGGCCCTTTGAGAGCTGATGAGAGCGAAGCGTTTTTCAACAAGCTCAGGTAAGCCGATCGATCACGAGCTGGCCTCAAGTTCGACATCGATCTCGTGAATCAGCCAGGAGCGTCTGTAAATCTCGTCGCGTAGGAATCGCCGATCCACGCCAGCAGGCCGACAACTCGATCTATCAAATGCCGGGTGCACCTTTCGGTAAGGCGATCCGCTTGATCTTCGGCTCGCATAGCGTGCTGCGGTCGATCTTCGGTTCCGCAGGGGGAGGGGACGCGAACACGCCCACCGACGTTGAACTACGCACTGGCTCGCTGTTGTTCCGCTTGCGGTGGTGCGGTCTCGCCGCCTGCATCGCCTGAGCCATGACCAGTGCCGCGCCGAGCCGCTTGTTCTCGACGATCTCGGCTTGGTTGACCGGCTGCATCTTGTCGTAGACTCGGTAGGGCAGGACGACGTCGCCGTGCCGCACCTCGATGCGGCCGTCGGGAAATTCGCAGACATGGACGCGCTTGCGGGCGAGCGTCCGCGCCAGCGGCGTAGGTTCCGGGATGAACATCGCCTTGTTGTAGTGCAGCGCCAGGGCGCCGGTGACCGAGCGCTCGACACGCCAGACCAGCTCTGCCTCGACATTCTCATGCGCGACCAGCGGGCGATGGGCGTCCTGCGGATCCGCCGGCATGCAGGCGAAGCGGGCATTGTGCTGGGCGAAATACGAGGGCAGGAAACAGTTGGCTTCGGCGATGCTGGAGATGCCCTCGAGACGCATCGCCTTGACCAGCCTGTCCTGCAGCGTGCTGTTGGCGCGCTCGGCCCTCGGCCTGCGGCGAGTGGCGCAGATGATCTCGATATCGAGCACGTCAAGGGCGCGGCCCAGATGCGTCATCCCGTCGCCGTCGGCCAAGGCGCGGTTGTTTCGGAACACACAGTGCTAGTCCGAATAGAAGGCGATCGGCTTGCCGTGCCGCTCCAGATAGGTACGCGTGGCCTGCATGTAGAAGAGGGCGCTTTCGCTCTCCGCCATCTCAAGGTGCATCAGCTAGCTGGTGGCATCGTCGATATAGACCAGGAGGGCTGCAGCGCGGACCGCGCCCCTCCAACCAGTCATGGTCCGAGCCGTCGACCTGGACGAGCTCGCCGCGGCGCTCATGCCGGTAGCGGGTCTGGTGGAGCCTGGCGCGCTTGGCGGCCTTGGCCTTCCACAGGCCGGCGCCGATCATAAGCTGCCGCAGCGTCTCGTGTGAAAGCGTGATCCCGTGGCGCTCTGCCAGATATTCAGCGGCCAGTGTCGGGCCGAAATCGGCATAGCGCTCGCGGACAATCGCAGGGATCTGTTCTCGGTAGGTTTCGCTCAACCGGCGCCGGCCTCGCTCGCGGTGATCTCGCCGCGCTAGACCCGCTGCAGCGTTTCGTACCGTGACAACTCGCTCCGGCTCATCGCGACCACCGTCATCAGCGTGCCCCCAATTGCTCGGGCGGCATGCCACTCGGAAAATGCCGACCAGAGATTGTGACATCTCTATCTGGCGGAAGAGTGACATTTGTACGTTGCGCCTCCACAAACGTTTCCGCTACGTTGATAATACATCTTATGTTAAGTCAACAACTTAGGAGACAGTTGGCTCCGTGCCGCTTTCTGGGCTGGTCAAGCCAGGGTTAGCCAAGGCCTCGTCGACAACGGCGCGGAAGAGTCTGTCATCGCGCGCGCGCTGGCGTGGTATGATCCGGCTCGCTCGCGTCGGTACGGCCCCTCCGGGCCTCCCTTAGCTACGCATTGCGGCGGAAAGGCGTGAACCGGGGCATCGAGCCCCGACCCACGCCATGGGCGCGTGTGGGGATCTCTTTCTCAAAGATGTCCCAGTGTGTTGGGCGCGGCGACGAGCCTCAAGGACGGCGGGACCCCGCCATTTTCCCGGCGGGAAAATCGTTGACCCCACCGCCACTAACGCGGTCGCTGCGCGATCCTTGACCCTCGCCGCCGCACCCAACGCGAGGGACCGTCTTTTCGACGATCTAGGAGGATCATCATGGAGGTTCTGTTGTTTCGTGCTCTGAAGAGCGCTAATATCGATGAGGAAACTGCCGCCAAAGTGGTGGAAGCGCTCGAGGAGCACATCGACGTGGCTATCGGTCAGGCAAACAAGGCGCTGGAAGCGAAGCTCGACGGCATCAAGATGAGCGTCGACGCGGTTAACAAGGGCGTCGACCAGATGCGGGTGTGGATGATTATCATCACGAGCATCATCGGTATCACGGCGCTTGTAGGTGCGTCCGCGGCCGCCGTGGCGCCGTTCTTGAAGTAACATCGGGGGGCGCTCTGCTCCTCCTTATTCAGGGCCGCGAGGGCAACCTCGTGGCCCTTTTTCATGCCTGCTCGACAGCCACTCCCGCCGGCTCGCTCGGCCTCTGGCTTCGGCCCTGGCGGGCCTCGCGAGGCACTACGCATCGCCGGCGACATCGAGACGATCAGAAACGCACAGGGGCGCAAGAGAGGAGAGGGAAAGAGAGGTGCGGTTCAACCTAAGGAGGTGGCGATGTCCATCAGGTTCCGCGTCGACGACGGCTTCAATCCCCTCACCATCACGCCAGCGATCATCAGCTCCGACCAGCTGGTCGAACTCTGCCGTCTGCTGCGCCGGGAAGCGCAGCGGCTCGGCATCGACCTGATCATCCCGGAGAAGGCGACGATCGTCGAACGCAGCTTTTCGTTCAGCGCGCGCGTATGCCCTCTCTCGCTCGCCTCGGTATCTGCGTGCTTCGACCACTATCCCGGCGTCATCGAGGTGCTTGAGGAAGCCCAATTCCGCGGCCGCCGCATCCGGGTCTGGCGATCCGACGATCGAGATGTCTGGCTCGGCCTCTCCTGCGATTCTGACGCTGCGCCCGCACTGGAAGTGCCTGATGAGCGCGGCTCTGCAATCCTTGAAATGCTGGGGCTCGACGGCTCGAAAACCATCGGCGCAATCCCCTTGGATGAGCTGCGCCGTCGCCTGTCTGATCCGATCATTCACCGACGGATTTCGGACGAGCCGGAGCTGGTGACCTATTTGCCCCAGCTCAACGAGATGGCGCGCGTGAAGACGCTTGAAGGTGCACCGCATCTCGCTTGGGCTTGATAGCCCGACCTCGCCTCACAAGATCGAATGGGAAGCGCTGGCCTGGCGGCCACGCTTCCCATTTTTTTGCCTGATACCGTTGAGCCGGCGGAGCCACGCCCCTGCCCTGCTCGCTCGGCTTCCGGCTTCGCGCCCATGGCGCTTGCCGTCGCCTCACATCGCCGGACAGGCAAACGGCCGCACGCGGGTTCCTGTCGCGTGCGGCCGCCGCATCGCTTGGACCCCGGGGAGACTAGGCTGAAGCCTCCAGCCTCTTCTCCACGGCGTCCAAGCCCAGCTTCTTCACCGCCTTCATCAGGCCCTCCAAACGGTCGATCGGCATCCGGAGCAATCCGGCCTTCTCGACCGCTGCGATCGCCGCCTCCCGCTGCTTTGCCTGAAGCGCCTTTCGGCGCTCAGCCAGCTTGCGTTCCTCGGCCTCGATCGCGGCCTGTTCAGCATCCAGTGATTTCGCGATTTCCATGCCTTTTCGGTCAGGCTGATCGGGCTCTGAACACGCCGATCTTACCCTTTCCCTGATCGCCCGAAAAGACCCCCTACCCCCCTACAGGATCGCCACCGATGACCGACACTCTGCGACCGAGAAGACCCGCGCGCGAAGCGCTTTCAAATGACCGGTTTCGCCGTTCGGCGAGCCGGTGCCCCGCGGAATCCCCGATCCAATCCCATCGATCTGAATCGATCAGCAGCAGGATCAACTCCACCCATGATATGGGACTGCAGAGCACACCGTACGCACCAAGGTGCTCAAAAAGCCCACAGTGAAAAACAGGAATCCTAATGAAAACAACGTTATAGCTCTCCCGCTACCGGCGTCGAAACGCGGTCTTTCGACATCATCCACTGGCGCCCCGCTTCCCAAAACCGTCGCCAATCAAGGCCTATCTGAGAGCCCGAATCGGAAGAGAAAATACAGGCTGGACGGCCACTTCGCGCGGCGCCTGGACCTTGCGCCGGGGCTGTATTGGGACGACCGGCTTCCCGGCTTCGGCCTAAGAGTTGCTTACAAATCCCGGTCCTGGATCGTGCAAACCCGCGACAGAGGCGAGACGCGACGGGTGACGATCGGGAAGTGCGGCCTAATCAGTGCCAAGCTGGCTCGGCGCAATGCACGGCAGGCGCTTGCCGCACGGGCGCTGGACGGACTGCCAGTTAAACCCGAGCCCGCGAGCAATGATGCGTCGACAACGTTCACTGCGTTCCTTCCGGTCTTCTGGGAGCATTGTGGCGACCAGTGGAAGTCGTTGACCCAACGGCGGGCACGCTCTGGTGTTCGAGCGCATCTCGAGCCGGCGTTTGGCGATTTACGGCTGTCCGAGATCGGCCGTGCGGACGTGATGGCTTGGCGCGATGGCATGGCGCAGCGGACAGGCGCGTTCAATCGGACGCTCCCTACCCTGTCCGCGATACTTCAGCGCGCCGAACTCCTCGGCTATCGCGCCCGCGGCACAAACCCGTGCAAGGGCATCGCCCGCTACAAGCGGCCGAAGAAAGAGCGCTTCCTCTCGCTTCGCGAATTACAGCGCCTCGGCAACGTTTTGCGCGAGTTTGAGGGGCAGCGACCGCTTGCGGTCGCGGGCATTCGGCTGCTGATCTACACAGGCGCGCGGAAGAGTGAGGTGGCTGGTCTGCGGTGGGAGTGGGTCGGCCTGAACTATGCGGATCTGCCCGACAGCAAGACTGGACCGAAGCGACTTTACCTCAATCGCCAAGCGAATGCCGTGTTGGATCGGGTGGGACGAAAGCCAAGCGGGCGCGTGTTTGAAGCCGCGGGCCGCTCCGACCCATTGGCTTGCTGGCCAGCCATTCGCGATGCGGCGGGGATGAATGATCTGCGGCTGCACGATCTACGGCATAGTTTTGCGTCCATCGCGATCATGCAGAGCATTTCGCTTACGAAGATTGGCGTACTGCTGGGTCACGCGCTGCCAGAAACGACCTTCCGATACGCGCATTTGTCTGATGACAGCGTCCAGGAGGCGGCGATCCGCGTTTCAGGCTCGATCGCCAAGGCGATGGGGGTGGCGCGATGACGGCACCTTTCCGACAGGTGGTGGACGATGCCCTCCTTGAGGTGGGGCTTGAGCCTTCTCCAGGCACCGGCGGCGGCAAGGTCAAAGCCACGGACTGGGCAGACGATCAGCCTTGCTTCGGCCTGCGCACCTATGCCTCCGGTCGGCGCGTCTATGTTGTGCAGGCGCGGATGGGCGGGAGAACGCGCACGGTGACCATCGCAAACGCCGCGCTCGTCTCGCGGACGAAGGCGCGCGACGTCGCGAGACGGGTGCTACTTCGCGCGCAGACCGGGGGCGATCCCGCGACCGATCGCCAACGGGCCCTGGCAGTGCCCACGTTTGACAGCTTCATCGCCCTCTATTGGGAGCGCATGGAGCCACGCTGGAAGCCTTCCACCCGGAGGAGCCAAGCTGTCTACCGCCGACACTATATCGATGGGGCATTTGGTCGGAAGTCCGTGGACAAGGTCGATGCCGCGGACGCAGCGCGATGGTTCGCGAGGACTGCCAAGAAGGCCGGTCTCGGCGGTGCAAACCGCTGCCTGGAGATCATGCGCGCCGCTTTCAACAAGGCGGAAGCGTGGGGTTTGCGGGCTCCCGACACAAATCCGATACGAGGACTGAAGCGATATCCGCAACAACGATACGCACGATTCCTTCGGGCTGAGGAGATAGCGCGGTTAGGCGCGGCACTGGACGCAGAGGAGGAGGCCCATCCGCTGCAGGTAGCAGCCCTCCGCCTTCTACTGCTGACGGGATGCCGATCGTCGGAGATTCGAAACCTGCTCTGGTCGGAGGTGGTTGGGAGCCGCCTGAAGCTGACAGACTCCAAAACAGGGCCGAGGACGGTGTGGCTTGGCCACGAGGCGCGATCGCTACTAAACAACCTCCCGAAAGCGGAGGGCACAAATCTAGTCTTTGCGCAGCCCGGGAAAGAACAGCCGGTCCATTTAGATTGGTTTTGGCGCTATTTGCGCGCCAAGGCAGGTTTCGAAGGCATGCGCATACACGATCTACGTCACAGCTTCGCAAGCCACGCAGCAGCGGCAAGTGAGACCCTACCCCTTATTGGCAGTCTGCTGGGACACGCGAGCGCTAGTTCAACAGCACGATATGCTCATTTTGACGACGCTGATATAATTCAAACTGTACAAATAATCGGGGACGTCCTGGAGATGCATCTTGGCAGCGTATAACACATTCGTATGCATTTAGAGAGCCAAGCGATGCAAAAACGGTGGCGGCTCTCACAGAAACGTTTCCACTTCAAGCTCGGTAATGATCGCTTAACTTATCCTCTCAGCGAAGAGCTTGCTCGAGCAATTTTATGCGCTTCTCGCCAATAAACCGACGATCAGCGTCCTGAAGACAATTTCGAATAGCTTGACCTCCCCCCGGCTGCCATTGAAGCTGTTCGACTAAACCCTCGAAGTGTCGCATTCTTCCGGTAGAGGCAAAAACGGATATCGGAACTCTGTTAAGCGCAACTAGCCGCGCGACGCCTCTATAAAGCTTTGTTATATCGCGCTCAAAAATTGTGAACACTCCGTATTGTGTGAAATTTTCAAATACTAGACCCCTTGCACCGGGGTCGCGCAATCCGTCCTCAAACGCATCCAAAAGAACTCCGAACGCGAGCGCAAATCGTTCCGCGCGGCCAGGAGCAGAATAGTGGCATGCTCTATAAAGGAAAAAAGCTCCAATATACTCACGATCCTGAGCGACGGGACGGCCAGCGCAATGTTCCCAGCTTTCAGCCCATATATCATTTTCGCCAGGGCCGGGAGCAAAGGAGCTGGGGCCGAATAATCGTGCAAGCGCCACAACGCTAGGGCGCAGCCGGAACTCTCCCTTGAGATAAGCCCGCGTTGCCTCGGCATCAGCTGCGGCTGCCACCAGCCACTCGCGTTCGAAGCCGCTTAGGAGAGCATCGGGCCTCCCATGTCCTCGTTCCCAAGCTATATACGCCCCAAACATCGGGCCGGTCCCGTAGCGCTCGGCCAGCTTCTTAGCGAGTTGAACATTTTTGGCGGCGAAAACGCCCTTCAATGCGTCTGTTTGCAACTTCGGGTTTTGCTGTACGAGGGCCATTAAGGCCTCTCGCAGTGTCTCGGTGCTGTTCCAGAGGCTGGGCTCGCACATCAAATCCGGACGGTGTTCGATCATGATGTGTAGCGCAGAGGCGTTGTGCTCTGCAGCCTTGGCTAGCTCGTGCGCAGGAAGCTCATCTAGTACACGATGCAGCACGACGCGCCCCATCGAACTGGTGGCAAGCTCCCAGAAATCGGTTTGAGCCACGCTCCAGCAGGCTCGCGCAATGGCGAGTGCTTCTGGCTCATCAAGATCCGGTACGAGGGAGAGCGCAAATTCGAGATTTCTTCCGGTTAGCCCATCCGGGTCCCGGAGAAGGGCAGCCAAAATGGTACCCTTCGCAAGTCGCGCCTCATCAGTACGGAGGCGCCGGGCCATCATGTTGATCAGCGAGTGTGCGTCTCGCGACCTAAGCACCGTTTTGCCCACCAGGAGAATGGTCGATACAAGAAGCGAGAATGCGCGACGGCCAGATCGAACGTCTGCTGCTAGTCGTTTCAGCTCAGAGCGAACGCCACCGCCACCTGCACGGAGATCGGCGAGCGCGGCGACAACCCAGGCTTGCCGCTGTTCAGGCGGAAGCTCCTTACCTCGGCGGGGAACAGCTAGGTTCTTTGACGGCCGCAAAATGAAATCAAATTTGCCGACGTCCTCCGACGGCCGTGCGTCGAGCGTTGTCCAGCGGAACCGAGCCCGAAGATCCGGCCATTGTTGTTCCCACAGGGCCGAAATGAGGAGCTGCGCATTTTCGAATGTGTCAATCTCCCGCTCGATTTGTCGGGTGGTGCCATAGAGATCCGCGAGCGAAGCTCGCGCCGCCGAGAAGAGACTTGACGGCAGGGGTGCAGACCTGGCCCGCGGCGGGGCAGACAAAGGCCTGCGATATGACGCAAAGTCGCCCTCTGGACGGCGAAGCATATCAAGGAACGTGGCCAGTGACTCGTAGCTCCCGAGCAGCTGAACGTCGACAATCAGGCTGTGCGTCCAGACGCAACCCGGCCGCGGCATTTCTGGAGCGGGCCATGTTCTTGAAATCACGTATCGTCTGCGGCCCGGTAATGGGTAGCCGGTAAGCCAGCCATCTAAACTACTCGATTCTTTAGGCGCGAGGTCGCTCATGATGAGCATGAGAGACGCCGATTCATGGTCCAACTCTGCTGAACCAGCAATTAGGCTGTGTCCTTCGCTGTAACCATGCAGGGTTTGAATGATTTCGGTTCTGGCAGCAATCACCCGAGCAACCATGTAAGTAAGCGGGTTAAATCATGATGCGAATCAGTGCCGTCCACGACCTGAATTCGGTGAGAAGGCAGATCGGGGAAGTTCTCGTCACCTAGGTCGTCATCCTCGTAAGCCATTCCTTGAGCGCTGACACCGAAAACACGGTAAGGAACTTCCGTCGCTCTGCTCACAAGCATCTGGTGCAAGAGAGGAAGTCGCTCCGCTAATAAGGCCTCGGGACTGCGGTTCTCGGATACGACGCTATCCCACGCCGTAAGCGCGTACGCTACCCGCCTTGGCCGCGCAGCGACAGGAGCATGCTCGAGTGCTACCAAGATGTCGGCTAAAACCGACGCAGTAGGGCATTTCGATGGATCGAATAGAACAGGTTCACCCGGGACGATCCCCAAAACATCGAGTTCCGCTCGGTACTCCTCAACCGTTCGTGGATAAATAATCTTGTCAACATTGATGAGAAATAGGTGTCCGTTCGCCGTGCTTGCCGAACTAGCAATTGCCGAGGTTGAGCGCCGAGCACTCCACATTCGGCGGAAACCTTCGCCCGCAAAATCAGGAAGGGACAGAGTCAATCGGTCGCCAGACCGTGCGCGCAAATTCAAACGAGCGGTTTGCTCTTGCGAGCCTTGGGTGCGGTCCATCGGTTTATGTTCCAGCCACCGAGCTTGGATAGAGTTGAGATAACCCACATCAATCCCCTCGAGTCCCGCGTACGAAAGCTCGGTTGCAACCTCCCCTGACCTTATAAGGTGCCACAGTGCAGCCAAGAACGTTGTTTTCCCGGCGCTCGGCAAACCAGCGATGAAAACGCTTGCGTCACTCATTCTTCGTCAAACCCCTGCGTGCCTAAGCGCTCATAATACCGTGATGGCGGCTGTGGTGTTCTGCAGACGTCGTACGTAGTGCGTGTATCGACCAATAATTGGTCGAGCAGGGCGCCCAGGCCTGACCCCCGCGGATACTCGCTATGAGTAGTGTCTGGATATGCAGCGGTTACAAAGCCAACGACGCGCGAGAAGCTATCGGCGTATCTTTGGGAAAGCTGCGAAACAATTTCGGCGAAGCGAGCAAGGTGCTTCTCCTTGGTGTCTCCCAAAAGAAGATCTGCTTTAGTTAACACGACGGCTAGCGTAGGCATCTTAAAGATAAGCTTTGCCTCGACTATAGCATCTAAAATATTGTTAGCCAAAGATCCCGGAATGCCTTTCGTCCTTGGATTTCCGAGAACCCGCCCATCGATGAGATAAACCAAAGTGCTTGCTGACGGGATCTCAACAAGAGCTTTCGCGCTTTCGATGCTTTCGGCGGCGCTAACAAATTGCTCGCCGGGTCGATCGCCGAGCAATAGCCCTAACCGACCTAATGGCGTGGCGAGATCTAGGTGAAAGTAGCCCAGACCCTCGGACCGTCGAGTGCGCTCCATATCAGTTTTGACTCGACCGGAGGCCGCGCGGCTAAAATGACACAAACGCTCAAAGCCAAGAATTGTACGGGAGCTTCGGAAAAGCACACTTTCTTGTCGGCCCTCAAGAAACAATTCGTAAAGGCCAGCGATCAAGGATGTTTTCCCAGCATCCTTGGGTGCAATGAACGAAACGATTTGGCTGGGGTATTGTGCAAGGAGTGTTGAACATTGGGCAAGGCTAAGCTTTTCCCCGAGACTTAATTCAACCTGACTAGCGAGCGGCTCTTGTTCGTCGCTAGGTTCGGCTTCGGAACCAGGCTCTGGCCGCTGAAAGCCCCTGTCATTGCCTCCGCCTCGATCATCTTCGTCACCTTCATCGATGATTAGCGGCCGTCCCCCTCGGAACCGGCAGGTTTCAGGATCGTCATCGATCGCGCACGAGCCATCTTGGTTGAAATTGCAATCCGGACTCGTGCAAGAGGGAGATGCGTTCGCCATCAAGCAATCTCTTTGCGCAAGAGGCGCTCGCGGTAGAATGCAACGGCCAAGTCTGTCGGATCAACCTTCAAGTCGGCGGCGATCCCGGTGGCTTGGCTCCAACCCGATACCCATGTGCGCTCTTCCGCAATTGCTGCATATCGGGCCAACGCACGATGGATCGGAAACAAGCTTGGAGAAAAATCACCGGTCGCATGCTGAGCGATCCAGGCTGAAGGCATTGCCTCGACTGCTTCGACGAATGTGAGTTTCCGACCTTTAGCGCCACAGCGCTTGAACAGTTCGACAGCTGCGTTCACGCGCATCGGCCGCGAGGTAATTTGGCCAATCTCGCGGGCCGCGTAGAAGGCGGCTCTGCTAGGTTCTAGGGCCGAAAACGAAGAGTTGGCGTCGCCGCTGACGCCGCCGAAAATGTACCAGAGCACGTCTGTTTCTTCATCGCACTGCTCGATGCGTTCGACGAAAGTCGAGAGTAGTTCACGCAGGGCCTGCGTTTGGGAACCGATCGCCGCGTTAGCAGCCGTCAACACTTCCTCCAACGCAACGGCAACGCTCATGTGGTCGAACGCGCCTTCGCGGATAGATCTGATCGAATCTGTCGTGGGCGGTAGCGGTGTCAAAGACAGGCTCATGACGGCTTTGTTTAGATCCTGCCGATCCCTTGCCAACCCCGCAATGTGATCAAGCTCCGCGGTAGCTCGGCGCAGGATGTCCACGGCAATTCCACTCGGCGCACGTCCGCCCCAGCTGGACGTGACTACCGCGAGTGCTGCGGCGGTATCTAAATCGGAGGTGCGTGTGAAAATATAGTCAAGAGCCGCAGCTGAAAGGGCGCGGATTAACTCTCCCGAATTGATCGTATTGAACGTTTCATCTTCCTGAACCTGTGCAGCGAAAAACGGCTCTAGCTGGGAACGATCTGCGTCATCCGCTGTGTTGCGCATCATTGAAACCAAAGCTGGCAGTTGCGACGCGCGGGCATTTTTCGCCCAGTTCGCAATTCCGGTCCAGCGCTGTGCGATCCGGGCGCTGCCTGGCTCAACCGCTAGCGGTGCTAGGTACGCCCTGAACTCTTCGCTCGCTGCCGATCCGTCGCTCATGCTTTTTCCCCCTCAGCTCGAATGGCTTCCACGAGCGCTTCGGCCTGCCCACGCGTCGCCGCACGACTAAAAATATTCGTATATCGATACCGCTCCGGTAGCCGGCGTTCGTCTTCAGTCAGAAGGTCTAACTGTCCAGCGATCCGAGCTTTTGCACTACCAGGTAACTCCCAAAATCGTTGGATGGCTGGACCCATACCTGCCGTTTCGCGCGGAGCTGGTGGGGGCAAGCGATCAGTAGCCATCATGGGCGCTGCTCCGGCTGGGATCGCTGGCAGCGGGATGCGATGACGCCAATTTTGATCTCCATGATCGAGATGCAGGCGAAACCGTCCCGGGTTATCCTGCCACGCCCAAACTTGGGCTTCGACCTCGAGAAAGTACGCATCATCGTCCTCTTTCACAACGTCGAGCTGCACGATGTTGAAGCCAGGTTCAAAGGATGCCTCATACCTGTTTGGACTGACTGCACCGGCTGCAAACCGCATATGGCGGGGGTTCGTCACGACCAGCCGGTCATGAACATGACCTTCAAAATGCAGGACGGATCTATCCCGCAATGCGCGTTCCTGCGCGACCGTGTCGAGCAGCCAATCAGCGGGGTGGTGGATCAAGGATACGACGATTTCACCGAGGTCGTGGCGGAAGACTTGTTGAGGGGGACCGACGTAAAGGTTTTGCGCTCGAGTATCGTCCCCTCCTGCCGGCTTGCACGACGAAAATAGGACCGATGTCATCCCAAAAATCTTCAAACGGTAGCCATGATCAAGCGCAAGAAACCGTGTCCAAAGGCCTCGCTCGGCGGGGCCTATCTCACAACCATAAGAGGAAGCAAAATCATTGTAATTGGCCAACGGCCTAAACAGTGCGGGACCCGTATCTGAGCTTTCCATCGCGCGCGCGAGCTGCCGCTCGCGTTCTGAGGCCTCGCCTGCTTCGACTACAGCCCGTTGTGCCAGCTGAACAAGGAGCACGTCACGTGCGACCGCGCGGTCAACGTCGTGGTTGCCGGGGACCACGTATACGCCACCTGTTCCACAGCCAGCAACAGTCGCAAGGTTATCGAGCCATTTTTTGGCGACGACATATTCCGCTTGAGCCCCTCGACCGGCAACGTCTCCAGTGAAGAATATGCAATCGAACTTTGCCTCTGCGGCTGACTGGCGCACCTTTTCAACTATGGCGTCGCGAAAGGGTGTGTCCGGGTCAAAATCTGACTCCGACCCGGCGTGGAAATGGATATCAGAGATGTGCAGGATTTTGGCGGTCATGCGAGCATCATAACCACGAACAAGGACCTGAAAAGCGGAATCATATCGCCTTCACATCGACGCCCAGGGCGTGACGGAATAGCGGACGTGGAGCCCGACGCGGTCTTCAAATTTCGACCGATTGGATTAGCTTCGGTGACAATTTAGGACGGAACTTCGGCGCTCCCGCCTACCTTTTGGGTAAGCCTTTCTCGCCTGGGAGCCGCGTTGCAGAGCGTCCTTCAATACGTCCGCTCCAGCTGAGCATTGCCAGACAATGACTTGCTCTGAAAGGAGCAGAATCCTCGCCATTCGACCAGCCTTTCCAAGGCTAGTAAGCGGCCTCAAGCAAGCAGCATCTGCCATATTCCGGAGGTGCGTTCCGTGGGCTTTGGACAGTCGGCCGCCGGTTCAGCATGAGGGTTACTGCTCGCTCGCTCTATAGCCCTGACCCTGGACAGAATGAGGTTTCCTTCGGCGGTCGGCATTAACGCCAATGAGCGGCCACACGCCGCTTTATGATGGTGGTGGGAACTAACTAATTAACCTCTGCCGGACGAGCGTCGGAGCGACATCACAGGCGCTGCGCGCTAGGCGGTCGACTGCCCGCTTTTTTCACGTCGATTTCGGTCCGTAACGGTCAACTCCAGGGGAATTGGCGTTCGGATGCTATGTGATGGCTATTTGCTTACCGGTTGTCGGCTTGCTTACTGAAAATGGTGTCTCTTAGGCGCCGTTTCGGCTATCAAAAGCCCATCTAGAGCGCAGTAATTAGCCGTTTTTGGCTCGAGCTGTGATGACCGGAGCAAGCAATTTTTCGAGGCAATATGCAACACACCGTACGCACCAAGGTGCCGGTTTTTACGTGGCGTTACAGAGGGTTATCGAGGAAAATGGCGGAAACCCGCTGCAACCCAAGGCGCAACCCAGTGCAACCCAGGAAGAAAATCGCGCTACATCAATGACGTAGACGAAATACAATGCAACCCAGCAACTCACCGCAACCCAGCAATATACTTGCAGCGGCACAGGATGACGGGTAAGAGGATTTCGCCTTACGTAACCCACTAGCCTCCATCGCCAATGGAGGTGGGCTTGAAAAACTCTACCCAAACATCGCTACGGTTCGACCCGGAGCTATACGCCCGTGTAGAGAGATTTGCTGCGTCTCAGAGCCGCTCGATTGCAGACGTAGTCCGCTCGGCCTGTGAGCAATATCTGCTCGGCCAAAAGCTCCTTCATGACAGCGATTTGCGGCTTCGACGCGTTTGCGAATATGGGCAGCTCGCGCTCGACGCGATCCTGCAAGAAAACCATCCCGAGTTTCGCGACCCGATTCTTCTAGAAGTCGATAAGCGCATGGAGCGTTTCCATGGCGCGCGCTGACATCCGCAGTGACGGCCGTCCCGTCACCGTTCAGCACCACTCCGCACGCGGCGAGGTGAAGCGCAATTCGGGCAACTTTACTCGCGGCAGCCAGCTCCTCAGCCATGAGGTTCTGATGTGGCTGTCGGGCGCAAAAATGCCGGTCATGATGTGGCTGGTGATCTTCGCCCTGGCGTACACGATCGTGCTCTCCATCACGTTGGACGAGAACAACATCCAGCTCATCTGCATGCGCATCCTGTCGGCGCTTTGGGGCTGGGTCTCGCTTGATCCCATGAAGCAGGTGAACCTCCTCCTGCCCGACGGCTCCGTGCGGCAAACATACATGGGATACGTGCCCTATGTGCCCGAGGTCGCGCTGGCCTGGCATAAAGCTATCCGCGGCCTGATTGGCTGCCTCTTCATCGCCACCTTCATCACCGTGCCGGCGGCTGTCTGGTACGTCGATTTCTCCCGTCGTCGCGGCAAGAACATCCTTGAGGAACGGCATGAGCGCGGCGCCATGCTGGTGACCCGGGAAGTGCTCCATGCCGAGATCGTCCAACACAACCAGGTCGAGTTCGAAAAGGAGGCTGCAAACCTCTTTCCCGGCCACACGCCGCAGCAGGTTCTTCGCATGCCCTTCGGGGCTCGGAAGGCCGGTGGCATCCAGCTACATCAACGGCCCGAAGCTTGACATCGATGGCGGCGCAACGGCGTAAGGCGCAGGATCGGCTTCTCCTTACGGTGGGAGGGGCCGTTGAGGCGAGAGGGAGACGGAATCGAACGGACGTCCCTCCGCGTCAGATCGTCGAGCGCACCGGCCGAACGATCAGCGAGTTGACGTCGACGTCCGCCGGCTGATCCATCGCATAGGCGATGGCGCGAGCGATCGCATCCGGAGTGAGGGCGATGGCACGGAAATCGACCATCGCTTGAGCCGCGACGGGATCGGTGATCGTGTGGGCCAGTTCCGATTCCACCACGCCCGGCGCAATGATGGTGACGCGAATGTCGTCATGCTCCATACGCAGCGCCTCGGAGATCGCACGCACTGCATATTTGGTCGCGCTGTAGACACCGCAGGTCGGCCACACGGCGTAGCCACCGATCGAGGAAATGTTGACGAACTGGCCGCTCCCCTGCTCCTTGAAGCGCGGAAGCGCGGCGGCGATGCCGTGAAGGACGCCGCGGATGTTGACGTCGATCATCCGGTCCCACTCGTCGACCTTGAGGCTGTCGAAGCGTGAGAGCGGCATCAGGCCGGCGTTGTTGACCAGCACATCGACCCGGTCGTAGTCGGCTTCCGTCGCGGCGATGAACGCCTCGAAATCGGCGCGGTCGGTCACGTCGAGCGACCGGAAGGCCACCGTGCCGCCCGCCGCGTTTAGTTCTTCGGCCAGCGCGGCGAGCCGATCGGTGCGGCGCGCGCCCAGCATTAGCTTCGCGCCGCGCGTCGCCAACAGTCGCGCCGTGCCTTCGCCGATGCCGCTGCTGGCGCCCGTGATGGCGACGACTTTGTTTTCGATAGCCATAATAGTCCTTTTGGTGCAGGCGGATCGAACCATCGATCCGATGTCCCCGGATGGCACCATCGGGATAGCGTGCGGTAGAACGGTCGTGCGGAATGATTGTACGATATTCCAGATTCGCAACCGCGGGCTGGAATGGTGCCATCAGCTCTGTAAATTGCCCGTCGTAAAAGAGGGGAGTAAAACGATGATGGCGCATCGAGATCTGGCGGAGCAGATTGCCCGATATGCCGAGCACGACGGCATCATCGACACGTCCATCCCGCGCCTTGCGCTGGTCCACGCGGGCCACAGCAGCGAGCCGGTGCATGTGGTCCAGCGCCCGGCGCTGTGCATCATTGCGCAGGGGGGCAAGCGCGTTCTGCTGGGCGACGCAGTGATGGATTATGGTCCCGCCAGCTATCTAGTCGCCTCGCTCGACCTGCCGATCACCGGAGCCGTGACGCAGGCCAGCGCGGATGCGCCCTATCTCTGCTTCTGCCTCTATCTAGACCCCGCCCTCCTCTTGGAGATCGCGCTGACCCTACCGCCCCTGCCAGCCGCGGAGGATAGCGCCGCAATGACACTGCACCCCATGACGCCGGAACTGATCGACGCGGCGACGCGGCTGACGGCGCTGCTTGGGGATCCGGCAAACGCACCGCTGCTTTCGCCGCTGGTCGAGCGGGAATTGCTGGTGCGGCTGATGACCGGAGCGGGGGGCGGTGCCCTGCGTGCGATCGCCAGCAGTGAAAGCCGCACCGGCCAGATCGCCCAGGCCATTGCCTGGCTCAAGGCCCATTTCCGCGAACCGTTCAGCGGCCCGCACCTTGCCGCCCTTGCCGGCATGAGCCTGTCGAGCTTCCACGAGCATTTCCGCCGCGCCACCGCGATGACCCCGCTGCAATATCAAAAGCAACTGCGGTTGCAGGAAGCCCGGGCGCTGATGCTGGCCGATCGGCTCGACGCGGCAGAGGCAGGCTTCCGCGTCGGCTACGACAGCCCGTCGCAGTTCAGCCGCGAATATCGCCGCCTTTTCGGCGCTCCGCCCGTCCGCGACGTTGGGCGGCTGCGGGCAACGCCACAAATGGCGATCGCGGTTTGAAGGAACGGCATGCTGCGTCCCGTGCGGTTGTCGTCGCTATGCGGCGATTGCAACAACCTTCCCCCGCACCGGCGCAGCTATCAGTCCGGGAGTCGTCCTCTGACGGCACTGGCATAGCCTGGAGTCTGCCATGAGGGTTTTTAAAAAAGCTCATGAAGGTGTCGAATGTCGGAGGTTCAGGCGCGAATTTGAGATGAGTCAGTGTCTACTCTCGAAGCCGCGTTCCAGGTCGTGTGGTATCACGTTGCTAAGGTCACGCGGGTCGAACCCTGGCTGCAGCTAGGACATTGCTCACGAGGCTCCTAAACAACGCGCGGTACAGCGCGGCGGGTCTGGTCGGTTTGAAATGCGGGGCCTTGCACCTTCGGTCCTCCTCGGTCCTCTGAGCATACGCCTTTTTCATTTAGATTGCGTCCATTGCTGGACTCGCAAAGATGCGTATGAGGGTTGGGACACATGAGAGGGCGAATAGTAAGAGCGCCCGCACCCACTGCGGAATCCATGCCGCCATGTCCGCTTCTGGGAAGCAGTCGAGCACCTCTTAACGGCCTGAAGTGGGCGCGCAACGGAAGCGAAATGGCGGCACATCAAACGGAACTGCGCCGCCTTGCGCTCCAATCTCCGTCCGCTCAGCAAGCAGCAGCGCGTCCTCCACATCGACGCCGAGGTATCGGACAGTGTTTTCAATCTTAGAGTGACCCAGCAGGATCTGGATCGCACGCAAATTTCCTGTTGCCCGATAGATCATCGCGGCCTTGGTGCGGCGCAGAGAGTGCGTGCCGTACTCCGCGCTTGGTAGACCCACGGCATCTATCCACTCGTGCAGGAGGCGTGCGTATTGCCTCACGCTTAGGTGCTCAGCCGGGTTCGCCCGACTTGGGAATGCAAAATCCTGGATTGATCCGCCCCGGCACTCTAGCCAAGCCAGCAGGCTTCCCCGCACATCCGAGGTCAGTTCAAACTGCACTGGCCTGCCTGTCTTCTGCTGCACGACAATCGAGCGGGTTCTGACATTTACGCCCGAGACTAGATCGCCGATCTTGACCTTGACAAGGTCACAGCCACGTAGCTTGCTATCGATCGCCAAATCGAAAAGTGCCCTATCGCGGACGCGACCTTCTCGATCTAGAAAAAAGCGTATTGCCCAAATCTGCTTCTGCGTCAGCGGTCTTTTTATACCTACCGACCTTCCAGCGTTCCATGCGGGCCGCGACTGTAGAGCTGGATCGTACTGCGAATGTGACATTGCTCCTCTCCATGGCCAACTGTGACCAGGACAAGAACGCGTCTAAGTGCCGTCCAACACCATCACACGTCGACTGATCGTGGCTAGCGCTGATAGTCCCCATCTACCTGCATGCCAGTTGGACCCATTTAACACGGGAAGCGGACACGCAGCCTCCTAGCGCCCCGCCCCTATCTCAGCGGCAGCTCCCGCCCAATAGCCGACATAGCTTTGTGCTTGTATGCGTATGCGAATGAACTGGCTAGCCCTCGCTATTTCTGTGTTTTGTGGTGGATTGCTATCATTCGCGGTGGTGACAGGAACCATGCCGTCCCCGATTATGTGGGGCCCGAGTACCGATCGTTTCGATAACCGCCGTAAGTTCTGGATTGCCGGCGCATTTTACGCCGCATTCAGTGCCAGAAGGTCTGTAAAGTCGCGAGCCCGTTCTCGCCCAATCCTCGGCGTTCAGCGTCGCAGGTGTCAGACCCGAGGCCTGCCGTTTTTCTAATTTACGACGAAGAATCTTGGAATGACGAGGCTTGAGACATTGCTGCCCTTATAATAGAATAGGCTGAATGGCGGCGTTCGGTACGTGCCGGCGATCAGCGCACTCATAGGCGATATCGAAATATCCGAAAGGCGGTCAGTACGCACCTAGCAGTCGACAAAAAACCTCAAATTACGTGAGGTCTTTTGCCGCCGACTTTGATGCGTTACGGCCACAGGCAGCATAATGCTGCGCGGGATTGAGCATTAGTTAGTCTGGTGCGAGCTCAAAAACTAAGCGATGTTTGCAACTACGCTTTGCTCCCAATCGCCACAACGGCCCGAGTTGTCAGTGTGATCTGCCCGTTTACCGCATGCTCGTCGACCAACGACTGGATCGCTTCTTCCACCTGCATCCGTTCTTCGGGCTGCAGCGCCCTATAGGATGGCATATATCCATGAAGGTCGCGAAGCGCGTCGAGATAGGCCGGTCCGGCGACGCCCTTCCACTCCGCCTCAATCTCCTCGACCCGCACCTCGTGCAGCCCGCTATCCAGCAGAGCACGTTCCATGCGCAGGGGATCGGACAGTGCGACAAATCCTTCCGGTGCAGGCGGCGCCGGCCGATCAGGGAAGACGGCGCGCATTGCGCGCGCCATGAGAAGAAAAGGCCCACCGCCCGGGAGCGTACGCCAGGTCGCCAGTGCCACGATGCCTCCCGGGCGGACTACACGGATCTGCTCGGCGAGTCCGCGCCGCCAATCCTGGAACAGGCTGACGCCGAGGATCGAGACGGCGATGTCGAATGCGCCGTCATCGAAGTCGAGCGCCTGCCCATCCATGACGAACGCGTCGGCGTCCGGAAAAGGCTTCAGGCGATCGTTGAGCAGTTCGACCATACCGGGAGCAATGTCGACCGCCGTCACTCGTGCGCCGCTATGCGCTGCGGGGATCGCCAGCGCGCCGCTACCGGCACCGATGTCCAGCAGGCGCGTTTCGCGGCCTATCGCCCCCAGTCTTTGAAGGACCGAATGCGCTATCGGTCCCGTGATGCGCGTCGCCGTCTTTTCGTAGGTCTGCGCGAAAGCCAGGGTCATGTGCGGCGAGATCGAGGACGCATTCATTCTCGTTACTTTCTGGTAGTGCCCTTGAGCGAGGCAGGTGCAGCCGGCGAACGCCGGACCATCGTCCAACGTCCGCGACTTGGCCCGCCGGTTTCAGGTGATTTTTGCCGGACGCTACTTGCTCACTTTTTCGATCTTCCCGCAGGCGATCGGCAGCGTGACATGCGACGGCACCGGCCCGAGCGAGGCCACCGAGGTGGGCAGGCCGGAATTGCTCTCGACGCCGTGCACGTAGAGCACGCGCTTCTCCAGATCGATATGTCTGCCCTTGTAGGTTCGATCGAACGTCGCGGCGAGTTGGGCGAGCGGCACCGATTTCACATATTCGAAATCGCCGGCACCGGATGCGTGCGGATAGGTATGCGTTGGGATCTGCATGTCTTCGGGTCGGTCGTTGAACGGCACCATCGTCGTCCCGGACATCGGCTCGGTCTCGATCAGGTCGACAAACCCGTCCTTGTTGGTGTCGTCTCGGGCGGCGGCGCACGTCGCGTTACGTGCGTCCGGGAAGCCGTGGAAATGCTCCCAATGCTCGATATTGGCCGGAACGCCGCGCATCTTGATCCGCACTTCCAGATGGTCGCCGACGATCCGTAGCGTGGCATCACCTTCGGCCGCGCTTCCGATTTTGCCGCTGTTCAGCGCGGTGAGATGCGCGCGGTAGGTCTGCGCCTGTGCCGTCGCAGCAGCACAGGTCAAAACGAACGCCGCGCCGATCAGCGTGGCGGAAATTGGTGCGCCCATTTGTGGCCTCCATGAAGGACGGAGAGGACCAGACGCCTCCCGACAACGACTGGGTAAACGCCGTAAATGGCATATGTCAAAGATATTTATGTCATATATTATTTGTCGATTACTGAGCTTGATTTGCGCAGTCGCCGCTCGATCTCGACGCGCGCGCGTGGTTGCGTGCCGCACCTTTTCGGCGGCGGTGGGTCGATTCAGTCCGCGATAGCGCCGGTTTCGGCGGCGAAGCTCAAAAGGTCCGTCTGGCATCTTCCAGCGGCGGTTGATCGAAGAAATCGATCTGAAGCTCGACGGGCCCGACGAGCTGGACGAAGTGTGCTTCCTGCGGCGCGACGGTGACCCAGCGCGTCGGCGTCAGCAGATAGGGTGGCGTGCCATCCATCGGGTTATACTGCAGCGCGCCCGCCAGGATGCGGATTTGCGCCCACACACCCGCTTTCGTGCGGTGCTCGCGCTGCAACCCTTGCGGCAAGGTCGCCGCGGTGAATATCGGCGATGAACGATAGGGCTGCGCCGCAGCCAGGATGTCGATGGTTTTCATTGCAGCTCCTCTTTTCGATGCGGTCCGGGCGGTGCGCCGAGGATCGTCGCGCCGCCCCCGGTCGTCAGGCCGCGATGAGTTCGTCCGCGGGGCCGAAAAACTCATAGTGGATACGATCCGCGGCGACGCCGGCCAGCGCCAAGCCGCTTACAAAGGCACGCAGGAACGGCTTGGGACCGCAAAGATAGATGTCGGCGTCGTGCAGCGGCGTGGTGCGCGCCAGCCAGTCGATCGAGACGAAACCTTCGCCATCATGCGTTTCGCCGAGACGATCCGCGGTACCGGGCTCGCTGTAGAAGGTTGCGACGCGCAGCTTGCCATGCTCGGCAGCCAGGCCGCGGACATGCGCGTCCATCGCGTGCGTGTCGCTGTTGGTGGTGGCGTGCACATAATGCGCCTCCAGGTCCGCGTGCTGGGCGGCGATCGTCTCCGCCATGCTGACCATCGGCGTCAGGCCGACCCCGCCGGACAGCAGGATGACGGGGCGTTGCGGCGCGTCGCTAAGGAAGAAGTCGCCTGCCGGCGGTGTGGTTTCCAGCACGTCGCCGACCTTTATATCGTCGTGCAGGTAGCGGGATCCCCCCTGCCCGTCGGCCTCCCGCTTGACCGAAATCCGATAGAAGCGACCATTGGGTGCGCACGAGATCGAATAGTTGCGCTTGAGCTCGGGGGCACCCGGAGGCTGCAGGCGGAACGTGAGATATTGTCCCGGGCGATGGCGCAGGACCGGTCCGCTATCTGCGGGGCGGAGCACGAACGACGTGATGGCGCTACTCTCGCGAATCTTCTCCGCGACGACGAACTGGCGCCAGCCGTGCCAACCGCCTTCGGCGCGTTGGATCTCGCCGCGCAACACCGCCTCGCGCGCGGTCAGGAGGTCGGCGAGGAACCAATAGGCTTCGCCCCAGGCCTTCAGCACCGCCTCGCTGGCGGCCTCGCCGAGGACCTGCTGGATGGCGCCCAACAGCGCGTTGGCGACATAGGGATAATGTTCGGGCAGGATGTGATAACCGACATGCTTGTAGGCGATCCTGTCGATCACCGGCGCCAGCGCGCCGAGATTGTCGATATTCCGCGCGTAGGCGAGGATCGCCGCCGCCAGCGCATGCACCTGCGCGCCGCTCTCTCCCTGGTTGGCGTGGTTGAACAGGTTGCGGATATGCGCGTCCTCGAAGAGGCGCGCGTACATGGCGGTAGTGATCGCCGTACCGTGCTGGGCGAGGGCTGGGACGGTCGCCTTCACCGTCTCGATGGTGGCTTGGCTGAGCGGTTCGGTCATGATGGTCTCCTTGGCAGATGCAGGGTCAGAGCAACGCGCCGCGGGACGCGGAGCGGTAGTGCAGGGCGAGTTGCAGGCTTTCGGCGATGCGCGCGGCCTTGGCCTGCATCGCCTTGGCGGTCGCGGGCGGCAGCATTTCGTCGGTCGTATGTCCCCAGAGCTGGAGCCACCGCGCGAAGGCCTCAGGGGTCAGCGCCTCGGCATGGCGGGCGTGCAACACCACGGGATTGCCCTTGTACCGGCCGCTGGTGAGCATCACCGACGACCAGAAGTCGGTCAGCCGGGCATGATGGTCGTTCCAGTCATCGATCGCGGCAGCGAACACCGGGCCCAACGCCTCGTCAGCCCGGACCCGCGCATAAAAGCGTTCGACGACGGGGCGGATCTCCCCCTCCTCCAGCGCGGCATCGGTCATTGCGGCACTCCCGAAACATAACATCTATGTCGGATGCATCTTAGTCGGCTAAAACGATACATATCAAGTGAATCTTTCTCTTGCGCCGTCGCCCAGAAAGAGTCATTTCGATTGCACCTTATGCGACTCGCCACCCTGACGCGCCGCGCATCGAGGGAGGAAGACATGATCCACCACGTTCCAGTCCGCATCGACCACCGCCGGCCCGAAAACCTCTGCGACCGGATCGCACTCGGCTTCACCAAGACGATGCGCTTCTTCGCGGATGCGCTTTTCCGCGAGCGTCACGGCCACCGCGCGATCGTCATCGAAACGGTTGCGGCCGTACCGGGCATGGTCGGCGCTACCCTGACGCATCTCCGCTGCCTGCGCCGAATGAGCGACGACCAGGGCTGGATCCGCACGCTGATGGAGGAAGCCGAGAACGAGCGGATGCACCTGATGACCTTCGTCAACGTGGCGCAGCCCAACCTGTTCGAACGGCTACTAATCCTGCTGGTGCAATGGGGCTTCTACTGCGCCTTCTTCGCGCTCTACCTGGTCGCACCCCGCATAGCGCACCGCGTCGTCGGCTATTTCGAGGAAGAGGCGGTGATCAGCTACACCCATTATCTCGAAGCGATCGACGCCGGACGGATGGCCAACGACCCCGCCCCCGCCATCGCGTGCCATTACTGGAAGATGCCCGCGAGCGCGACGCTGCGCGACGTGGTGCTCAAGGTCCGTGCCGACGAGGCGCATCACCGCGACGTCAACCACGGCTTCGCCGACGAACTCGGCGGCAAGGAGGCCCGCGAGAGCGCGCCCTATCCGGAACATGCCGCGCAGCTCGACGCGGCATGAAAAGGGCCTACCCAGCGCTCGAACGGCCCGGCCCGCGCCGGGCCGTTTCGCGCGTCCCGCGGCGATCTGCTAAGCACCGCCGATGCAACTGACCCGATATACCGATTACGCCATTCGCGTGCTGCTGCATGTCGGCGCGCGGGACGAAGGAAGCCTGTCCTCCATCGCCGAGATTGCCGCGGTGTACGACATCTCCAAAAGCCATCTGATGAAGGTGGTGCAGGACCTCGGCCAGGCGGGCTTCCTCACCACCGTGCGCGGTCGCAACGGCGGCCTCAAGCTCGGCAGGCCGGCCGAGGAGATCTCGATCGGCCAGATCATCCGTCGTACCGAACAGGGGTTCGACCTGGTGGACTGCAGCGCGTGCATTATCGCACCGGCCTGTGGCCTGCCCAATATCCTCAGCGAGGCCACCCAGGCGTTCCTCGCCGTTCTCGATCGCTACACGCTTGCCGATGTGCTGCGCCGGCGCGCGGACCTTCGCGGTCTGTTCGGCGGGTTTCAGCAACTGAAGACGACAATCAAGCAGGTCGTGAACGAGGCCGAGGCGGAAGGCGCATTGGATCAGGCGTAGCGCGTGGGCAGCCCCGCTTTACTCGCCGACGAGTGCCTACTAGGCGTGCAGGATGCCGCACTCCTATCTACACGGCGAAACGGCCGCCGACATCGCTGCCTCGATCGAGCGCGCCGTGCGCCTCGAACACGTACTGCCCGGGGACCGACTTCCCAGCGTGCGCGATGCAGGCGAGTTGCTGGGAGTCAGTCGGAACACCGTCGCCGCAGCCTATGGCCGGTTGCGCGACGCCGGCCTGCTGATCGGCGGACCCGGGCGCGGCGGCATGCGGATCGCGCGCGTCCATCCGTTCGAAGGGCGTGCGCTGGAGCTGCCGAGCGGCGCGTGCGACCTTGCCTCCGGCAACATCGATTCCGCCTTCCTGCCCCGGCTGGAGCATGTCCTCACCGACGTCGACCTGCGCAGCAGCGGCTATGATGCCGAGAGCGACGATCCCGGCTTCGTCGCCCTTCTCCGCGAGCGCCTGGGCTTTGAAGGTCTCGACACGCGGCACCTGTGCCTGCTGTCCGGCGCCCTGGACGCGATCGAGCGGGCGCTCCGCACGCATATTCGGCCGGGTGCCTATGTCCTTGTCGAAGATCCCGGGTTTCCGCCGCTCTTCGATCTGCTGCGGTCGCTTGGCGCACGGCTGAAGCCGATGCCGATGGATGGGGAGGGCCCGACGGTCGAGGGCGTCGCCGCCGAGCTTCGTGGGGGCGGCGCGGCCGCGGTCATCCTCACGCCGCGCGCGCAGAACCCGATGGGGGTCGATATCAGCCCGGCACGCGCGCGCGCGCTGACCACGCTGTTCGCGGACCATCCCGACATGCTGGTGATCCTCGACGACCACTGGGGCCCGCTGTCCGAGCACAGCTTGGCCATGTTGCCGCCGCGACACGGCCGCTGGCTGTTCATCCGGTCGGTCTCGAAGTTCCTCGGACCCGATTTCCGCCTGGCGATCGCCTTGGGCGACGAGGTGACGATCGATCGCATCCGGCGCCAGCATGCGCTCGGCCCGCGCTGGGTCAGCCGGTTGCTGCAACGCATGGCCGGCGCCCTGTGGCAGTCGCCCGAAACCGAGCAGCAGATGGAGAAGGCGCGGTTCGCCTATCGCGAGCGGCGGAAGGCGTTCCTCGCCACCCTCGCCGAACATGACATCCCGGCGATGGGCACGTCCGGGGTCCATATCTGGGTTCCCGTTCGACGCGAGGCCGAACTGGTGCAGGCAATGCTGGGGCTTGGCTGGGCCCTGCAGGCGGGCGAACCCTTCCGCATCGACAGCCCGCCGGCCGTGCGGATCGGACTTGCCAACTTGACCGTCGACTCTGCCCGAAAGGCAGCGCAGGACCTGGCCCAGTGCCTCACCGGCCCCCGTCGCTTCCTTAGCTGACACAAGCACCCCGCTGTAATCCCACCCATATCGACGCTCCGCACATCGCGGCAGATGGCGCCGTTTTAATGCGATTTTATGTCATGTGTCATTGAAAATATTTGTTGTGCCAAAACCTGAGAATGACCCTATCCCATTGTCATTCGAGATTTGGGAGGGGTTCGATGACCAAGCTGACCACCGCATTCGGCGCGCCTGTCGCCGACGACAACAACATCCAGACGGCGGGGCCGCGCGGACCAGCGCTGCTCCAGGACGTGTGGTTCTTCGAGAAGATCGCGCATTTCGATCGGGAGGTGATTCCGGAGCGACGGATGCATGCCAAGGGCGCGGGGGCGTTCGGCACCTTTACCGTAACGCACGACATCACCCGCTTCACCAAGGCGAAGATCTTTTCCGAGATCGGCAAGCAGACCGAGATGTTCGTCCGCTTCTCCAGCGTCGCCGGCGAGCGTGGCGCCGCCGATGCCGAGCGCGACATCCGCGGCTTCGCGATGAAGTTCTACACCGAGGAAGGCAATTGGGATCTCGTGGGCAACAATACGCCGGTGTTCTTCATCCGTGACCCGCTCAAATTTCCCGATCTCAACCACGCGGTGAAGCGCGATCCCCATACTGGCCTGCGCAGCGCCGAAAACAACTGGGACTATTGGACGCTGCTGCCGGAGGCGCTGCACCAGATCACCATCGTGATGAGCGACCGCGGCATCCCCAAAACATGGAGGCACATGCACGGGTTCGGCAGCCACACCTTCAGCTTCATCAACGCTGCGCAGGAGCGGGTATGGGTGAAGTTCCACCTGCGCACGCAGCAGGGGATCGCGAACCTGACCGATGCCGAGGCGCGGCAGGAAATCGGCGGCGATCGCGAAAGCCATCATCGTGATCTCTATGCGAGCATCGCGGCGGGAGACTTCCCGAAATGGACGATGTACGTCCAGGTGATGACCGAGGAGCAGGCGCTGCGCTCCCCGTTCAATCCGTTCGATCTCACCAAGGCGTGGCCGAAGGCCGACAATCCGCTGATCGAAGTCGGTATGTTCGAGCTCAACCGCAATCCGGAGAATTTCTTCCAGGACGTCGAGCAGGCGGCGTTTGCTCCGTCGAACATCGTGCCGGGCATCGGCCTGTCGCCCGACAAGATGCTGCAGGGCCGCCTGTTCTCCTATGGCGATGCCCAGCGCTACCGCCTCGGCGTCAACCACGCCCAGATCCCCGTGAACGCGCCGCGCTGCCCGGTGCACAGCTATCACCGCGACGGGGCGATGCGTGTCGACGGCAATGGCGGGCGCAGCGTGCACTATGCCCCCAACAGCAAGGGCGTGCTGCAGGACCAGCCGGATCTTGCCGAGCCGCCGCTGCCTATCCATGGCGCTGCCGCGCACTGGGATCATCGCGAGGACGGCGACTATTTCAGCCAGCCCGGCGCGTTGTTCCGGCGGATGACGCCCGATCAGCGGCAGGCGCTGTTCGAGAACACGGCGCGGGCCATCCACGGCGCGTCTGCGCCGGTGATCGCACGGCACATCGCCAACTGCAGCCAAGCCGATCCGGCCTATGGCGACGGCGTGGCCGAGGCGATCGCCAGCCTGCAACAGCCCAGAAGTGAGCCCAACGCCGTCACCGATCAGGCTGCCTGATCGGCGTTTCCGATGGTCGGCGCGAGGCGCCGGCCATCCTTTCGCGCCACCGGGGGGGAGCCGCGCATGTTCACAGGCCTTTGTGCCTTTCCGCCGACGCCGAGCGACGCAGACGGCGTCGTCGATGCCGAAGCATTCGCTATGCTAATCGACCGCGCCGCCTCGGCGGGCGTCGACTCGATCTGCATTCTCGGCAGCACCGGCGGCTTCGCCTATCTGGATCCGCCGCAGCGCGCCCGCGCCGTTCGCATAGCGGTCGAGGCGTGCAGTGGACGCGTGCCGATCATGGTCGGAATCGGCGCGATGCGCACCCCCTGGTGCACCGCCCTGGCGCGAGACGCCGAGCATGCCGGTGCCGACGGGCTGCTCCTTCCACCACTCGCCTATCTGCCGCTGACCGAAGCCGAAGTGGTAACGCACTACATGGCGGTCGCCGCGGCCACCGGGTTGCCGCTGTGCATCTACAACAATCCGTCGACCACGCACTTCCGCTTCACCGACGATCTGGTCGGACGGCTGGCAGGCGTGCCCAACATCGCTGCGATCAAGATGCCACCCAGCGGCGATCCCGCGGCATCGCTGGCCCTCCTCCGCGCGGCGACTCCGCCCGGGTTCCAGATCGGGCACAGCGGCGACTGGGAAGCTGCCGCCGCGCTCGGCGCGGGCATGGACGCCTGGTTCAGCGTCGTCGCCGGCCTGCTGCCCGCACCGGCATTGCGCCTCACGCGTGCGGCACAGCATGGCGACATCCAACAAGCCCAGGCGATCGATGCCGCTTTTGCGCCCTTGTGGCAGCTCTTCCAGACCCATGGCAGCTTCCGTCTGCTTCCGGACATCGCCGACCGGCTGGGCCTGCGGCTCGGCGATCCGCCTCTGCCGCTTCAGCGAGTCGACCGCGAGGTCACGTCGCAGGTCGACGCATGCCTGGCACGACTGGCTGCGATTTAGCCTTGCCGCGGCACGGGACCGACCAACGCCTCGTTTGCCGCGGCCGAGCCATCGGACACGCGCCCCTGCTCCGTGAACCGCTCCCAGGCATCCTCCTGCGCGCTCGCGGGCGCCTCGGCATGTTCGGGGCAGTTGAGGCGCAGATGGCGATCGCCGAAGGCCGCATCGACATAGGCGCAGTGGTGCGGGTTCAGCTTGTCCGCATGGACAAACGGGCGGAAGTGCTCGCAGGTGACGCACATGCGCTGATGCGGGATCTCGTCGCGGACCTGCAAGGCGCGGATCACCTTGACCAGCGCCCGCAGCAACGCCGCCTGCTCGGCCGCATCCAGCGTGTCGACCGCGTCGGCAAGAAAGTCCGGCCACTCGCGGGTCTGATCGGCCAGCGCCTCGCCTTCCGGCGTCAGCACGAGGCTGATCGAGCGCTTATCGACTCCCGGCGTCTTGGCGGCGAGACCCTTGGTGACCAGCGTGTTCATCGCCTCACTGGCGGTCGGCGCGGAAATCCCCAGCAGCTTGGCAATCGCGCCCAGCCGCATCCCGTCCGGCGCGTCGCGCAGCAGCCCCAGCGCATGGCCCTGGGTGGGGGTGACGCCTGCGGTGCCGGCGCCTTTCCAGGCGCGGCTGCGCAACACGAGCCCGATCTTGGCCAGGCCGGAGGTCACGCGCTTCGCGATCGGTTCGCTGATGGCGTCGAAGATGGCGGTCAAAAGATAGCACTCCTAACAATCAGCTTGACGGCTACACGGCTATTAGTTAGCACACCTAACATTCCTTGTCCAACCACAGGGGCACGGAGGAACCGGAGGATATCATGAAGATCAAGTCCCATCTCTTCGCCGGCCTGGCTATCCTGGCCGCGCTTCCCGCCAGCGTCCCCGCGCAGCAGATCGCCGCGAAGCAGGGCAACGCCGCCAATGTCGATTTCGACATCGTCCACACCGAGATCACGCGCGCCGGCAAGGACCTGATCTTCAAGATGGCGGTGAGCGGCAAGGCCGGTGCGACCCAGCCGACGCCCTCGGGCAAGCTCGCCGGCTCCTCGGTCTACTCCTATGTCTGGCCCACCAGCATCAATTCGGCCGCGGTCGGGTTCGAAAAGGACCAGGGCATTCTGGCCTTCGCCGTGACGTCGCACCCCGACTTCGACGATACGCCGCTCTACGACGAGAATGGCGATGGCGATAAGACCAATGACGGCAATCTCTGGCACAGCCACTGGGTCGTCCTAGTGCCGGACGAAGCCTGCGGCAAGGGCGCGCTCAAGATCCGCGACATCCCGGAAGGCACCAAGCCGAAGCTGCCGGCGACCTGGCCCGGGCTGCCGATCCTGATCGACAGCCCGAAGATCACACCCAAGCTGACCGGCACGACGGTCACCGTGCGCGTGCCGGCCGCCAAGCTCGGCAACACCGCGGGCGTCAAGTTCGACGGGGTGACCTCGGGGCTGCGGATCAACCAGTCGGTGCACGCGCCGCTGGTCTGCGTCGCCGATGTGTTCGACGTGGCGAGCGGCGACCTCAGCCTGCCGGGCCGCATCCGCAACTGACGTGAAGCGGGATCGGGCAGGCGTCGGCTCCCCTGGGAGCTCGGACGCCTGCCCACCGCAGCGAAGGAAACCATATGCCCATGCCCATCTCCGCGGCGCCCGAATGGCAGATCGACCGCTGGCTGAACACCGAAACGCCGCTCTCGCTTTCGGCATTGCGCGGCAAGGTCGTGCTTGCCGGCGCCTTCCAGATGCTGTGCCCGGGATGCGTCTCGACGCTCATCCCCCAGCTGATCGAGGTCCACCGGACCTTTCCGGCTCAGGACCTGGCGGTGATCGGCCTGCACGCCGTGTTCGAGCATCACGAAGCGATGGGCCCGGCCGCGCTAGCCGCCTTCGTTCACGAATACCGCATCCCCTTCCCCATCGCCATCGACCACCCCGGCCCGCGCGGGGATCCCATGCCGCGCACCATGCGCCGCTACCGCATGCAAGGCACCCCCACCCTGCTCCTGATCGACCGGGCGGGGAGGCTCCGTCGCCAGATGTTCGGGCATGTGCCCGATTTGCAGCTAGGCGCGCTGCTGGCCTCCTTGCTGGAAGAACAAACAGGGCCGATTGTCGACGCCCCCGTCCACGATGCGCCGTCGGCATCTGCCGGCGGAACCTGTACTGATGCGGCCTGCACTCCGCGCTGAGCCGCATTGTTCAACCTAGCCGCACTCTACCTCTTGCGTGGGAGCCAGCCGTGCCAAAGACTGTCGTCGCCATCCGCCACCTGATGTTCGAGGACGTCGGCTGCTTCGCGCCCGTGCTCGAAGCGTCAGGCTATGAACTCCGGTATGCCGATGCTGGCATCGATTCCTTGAGGGAACCTATGATCGAGCAGGCGGATGTTCTGATCGTGCTGGGCGGGCCCATCGGCGCCTATCAGGAGCGGGAATATCCCGTTCTGGCCGAGGAGTTGGCGCTGCTCCACAAGCGTCTTGAGCTCGATCTCCCCACCTTGGGCATCTGTCTGGGTGCACAGCTGATGGCGCGCGCACTCGGCGCAGAAGTGAGGCCGGGACCTCGGTCCGAGATCGGCTTCGCGCCGCTCATGCTAACCGAGGCCGGGGCGCGCTCGCCCCTGGCCACCTTCGGGGATGCGCCCGTATTGCATTGGCACGGGGATGTGTTCGGCTTGCCACCCGGCACGACACGCCTCGCCTCCACCGAGGCCTGTACCAACCAGGCCTTTTCGCGCGGGCCCAACATCCTGGGCACGCAGTTCCACCCGGAAGGGGCTGGCGACGCGTTCGAACGCTGGTTGATCGGCCATGCCGCACAACTGGTGGCAGAGGGCGAAGACATCCCTTCGCTGCGCCAGCACCATGCCGCGCTCGCGCCGCAGATACGCACCAATGCGGAAAACTTCCTCCGGCGGTGGCTTGCGGAATTGGCGGGCTGAGCTGATGGTGTCGATCGATACCTTACGTGTGGGCCGGGCCGCACCCCATGGCAAAGATGGCCATCGCAGCGGCATTGCCAAACATCCCGTCGATGTACCGACCACGCTGACTCGCGTCGGGTTTATCGGTGACGAACAGGGCGACCTGCGCTTCCACGGCGGCCCCGAAAAGGCGGTGCATCACTATGCGGCCGAACATTATGACCATTGGCGCGAGGCGCTGCCCACAGCCGCTTGCCTAGAGCCCGGCGGCTTCGGTGAAAACCTATCGACGCGCGGGATGGACGAAACCCAAATAGCAATTGGGGACATTTTTCGCATCGGCACCGCGCTCGTGCAGGTCAGCCAAGGCCGCCAGCCTTGCTGGAAGCTCAACGATCGGTTCGGCATAGCGGACATGGCCGAGCGCGTGCAGTCCTCCGGGCGCACCGGCTGGTATTATCGCGTGCTTGAGGAAGGCATCGTGGCGAGCGGAAGCGAATGTCGCCTGATCGATCGACCGACCCCCGACTGGACGTTGCGGCGCGTATGGCAGATTTTTTACCTCGATCCGCTCAATCGCGCGGGTTTGGAAGGGATCACAGCGCTATCCACCCTCTCAGACTCCTGGCGCGACCACGCGCGGCGACGTCTTGAGACAGGGACGATAGAGGATTGGAGCCTGAGACTGTACGGACGCTCGGGCGCCGCAGCCCACCGTGCGACGGAGTAGCATTTACGTGACGCTGATCGATGCAGACACGCAGCACGCGGAGGAAATTGCCGCGCTGGTGAACGCGGCATACCGGCCCCGCGAGCGCGGACAGGGCTGGACCGATGAACAGGGCTTGGTGGCGGGAGATCGTATCCTCCCCGCGGCCGTGATACAGGCACTTGCTTGCGATCGCTTTGTCCTGCTGCGCGATTTTCCCGGAAGTACCATCCTTGCCTGCGCCCGGGTGTCGATGGCCGAAGACACGGTCCACCTCTCGACTCTTGCGGTAGATCCTGCCGAACAAGGCCGCGGGCTGGGCACCATGTTGATCAAGCGAGTCGAAGACTGGGCGCGCGAGTCCGGCATGCGCAGCTTGTCGATATCGGTGATCCAGCAGCGGCAAACGCTGATCGCGTGGTACGAACGGCGGGGTTTTGTGGCGACGGGCGAAGTCGTGCCGTTTCCCTACGACAATCCGGCCGTAGGGCGGCCACTGCGCAACGACCTGGCGCTGGTCACCCTGCAGAAGCGTCTATAATCGCCTCGAGCAGCCGCGGCAGGTTGCCATAGGCTGCCTCGGTCGATTGGCGAACCCGGCGCAACAATGCCTGTCGCGACGCGTCCGCCGGGTCCACCTGCGCTGCCTGCCGGGCAAATCCGTCAAGCCGGGATTGCCTAATCCATTCGCGCAAGCGCGGCTCGCCCGCGGCCCGCAATCGGTTTTCGAGATCAGGCAGCAAGCCGCGGATATAGTCCTCGACCGTCGTTGTTACCGGCACGGGAGCCGCAAAGCGGTTCTTCTCGGCATCCTCGTCGAAGGTCGTCTCCACCACGGCCAGATAGGCCGCGCTGAAAGGGATCTGGGGAAAGCGGATCGGCTGCAGCACGATGCGTCCGGGCTGGAAGACCGGCTCCGCCGGCACGGGTGCGAGTGCCGAAGCGGTGCAGTCCACGTAGAGCGTGCCGGCCTCCGCTTCGATCGAACCACGCTCGAGGTGCAGGCGGCTGGACTCTATTGCATGCACCCGTCCGAGCCGAACTACGTCTTCGATCTGTCGGAGCACCGCCAACTCGCCTTCGGAGACGTGCGCCGCATGGAACATTTCCGGGAGCCGCCGCGAGTCGAGACGAAGCCAGAGCCCGGATCGCTCGTGGCGAAGTGCGAGATCGATCGCCGAGGTGGCGGCCGCGATATCCTCCCGCCCTCGGACAAAGCCTTCGAGCGCGTCGTCGAAGAAGTCCTCGCCAGGTTGAACGCGGGCACGGTTCACGAACCACTGGTCCCGCGGCACCACCCAGCGGATGCGATCGGGCGCGACGCCGCCTTCCAGCAGCCACAGGCAGCTGTCCATCCCCGTCTTCCCGCCGCCGAGAACGGTGAACTTGGTGACGGTCGCGGCCATCCGCGGCAGATCATTGGGCGGAATGCAGACGACGTCTCTCGCGACGGCAAAGCCGCGGTGGTGGGTCAGTGGTATGCTGTTCGTATAGCGCGTCGCGTCGACGCGCTTCCGCCGCACGGCGATGTGGGTCCGAGCACCCGACAGGAGGTGACGCACGGTACCATCCGCCTCGACGCGCGTGCGCGGCAGGTAGCGCACCCGCCCCGAGGGCAACAGCCTGTCCCGCATCAGCGCATGGCAATAGCCGGTGATCTCGGGACCGCCCGCGAGGCTGTGAAACCCAGCGTTCGGGCCCTCGCGATCGCGTGCATCGCTGCCAAGCGGGCGCGACTCGACGCCGTAGAAGCTGGATGGCTGATGCAGTTTGACGAACGGGTATGCGTCGTTCCAGTGCCCGCCGGGCGCGTCCCGCATATCGATGATCGCCATCGTGGCGTCGCTTCGCGAGAGCAGCGCATCGGCAAATGCCAGGCCGCTGATGCCGGCGCCAATAATCAGATAATCCACGCTTATTTCCATCTGCGGCATGCATGCCTCCGCTAAGATTGGTCGCGCTGACGCCAGCGGCTTTCATAAATCCGTAAATGTCATGGGTCATAAGTTATGTCAAATTAGTTCGGAGTGCGAAATTTCAGATTGACGCATACGATTTTAATTCGTAGTCCGAATTATCGGCGAGCGAGATGGCTGGTCGAGCTTCCCCAGGCCTCACCCATGGGTCAGGCCGCACGATAAAAGGACATTCATCATGAGCAGAGTTCCGCTGATCGATCCGAAGACGGCAACCGGCGAGCGCAAGGCGCTGCTGGACCAAATCACCGGCGCCTTTGGCGCAACCCCCGGCATGTTCCGCGCCGTTGCCAACTCGCCGGCCGCCCTCAAGATGATGTGGGCCGGTTTCGGCGCGCTCGGTGCCGGGACACTGGCTCACAAGCTGGGTGAGCAGGTTGCGGTGCTGATCGCCGATCGCAACGCCTGCGAGTATTGCCTCGCTGCACACACGGTGCTCGGCAAGAAGGCGGGCGCTTCCGCCGAGGAGATGCGCGAAGCACAAGCCGGCCGCTCCACGGATCGCAAGACCGCCGCTGCGCTCGTTTTCGCTGCGAAGGTGGTCGCGGACCGTGCCCAGCTGGGCGACGCAGACGTCGAGGCGCTGCGCCAGGCAGGCTTCACCGACGAGCAGGTGGTCGAACTGCTCGCCCATATCGCGCTCAACCTGTTCACCAACTATGTGAACGTGGCGTTCGACGTGCCTGTCGACTTCCCGCGCGTGAAGCTGCTGAACGCAGCCTAACCTGCACTTCGGGGCGGCAACTTTGCCGCCCCCCTTCCTCCTATCGGGAACAAGCCGTTGATCAGGATCTCGATCGCGACGCTGCTGGCGTCGACCTCGATCGCGCCGGCGTTCGCCCAGGCGACAGCGAATGCCCAGGAATCGGAGACCATCCTGGTCGTCGGCCAGCGCGATCTGCTCGCCCTGGAGGCGCGCACCCAGGCGGGCAGCCGGCTGCCGCTCACCGCGCGGGAAACGCCTGCCACTGTCGAGGTGATCACCCAGGACGAATTGCAGCTTCGGGGCCTGCGAACTGCGCGTGAAGCATTCAACGACGTCGCAGGCGCCGTTTCCGGCAACGTGCCCGGCAATCCTGCCGTGATCTCGTTGCGGGGCTTCTCCGGCAACGCGGTTTCGATCCTGCAGGACGGGGTGCGGATTTCCACTTCGACCGTGGTCCAGCGGGACAGCAACACCTGGCACTATGATCGCATCGAAGTGCTGAAAGGCCCCGCGTCGGTGCTGTATGGCGAAGGCGCGCTGGCGGGCGTGATCAACAAGGTGACCCGCAAGCCAACCCTGGACGGCCGACGGTTTGACTCGCTCCTGTCTGGCGGAAGCTTCGGCACCCTCTTTGCCGCAGCCGGTGCGAACCTGCCGCTCTCCGCGAAAATCGCATTGCGGGCCGACGCCAGCTATCGACGCTCGGACAGCCTCTACGATGTCGACAACAACGGCACCATGTCCGCTGGGCTGACCGCCAGCCTGCTGTTTCGCCCGAGCGATCGCCTGACGGTACTGGTGGCCATCGATCACTTCGAAGATCGCTACGACGCGACCTATCAGGGTTTGCCGCTGATCCCCCGCGCCTATGCGCGCGATCCGAGTGATGCGGTATCTTCGGTGTCCGACCTCGTCGCCGACCGTGCCTTGCGCCACCGCAACTACAATCCGCAGGGCGCCTTTTCCAACGCCGACGAGACGACGGCGCGCGCGCGGGTCGACTGGCGACTAGCGCGCGCCTGGACGCTTGCGCTTGACCTCACCGGCTATACGGCCAAGCGCGCCTTTGTCCTGAGCGACGACCAGCATTTCCTCGCGCCGACCGCGGCTTTCCCGAACGGCAGTTTTCGGCAGAGCTTTCAGGACTTCCGCCACGACCACCGCTTCGCGAACCTACGCGCGACGATCGTCGGCGACACCAGCATCGCCGGCATGCGCAATCGCATCAGCCTTGGGGCAGAGGCGAACCATACCGACTTCGAGACCCTGCGCCAGGAAACAGGGCAGCAGGCGCTTCCGCCCATCGACGTTCCCACGCCCAGGCCGTCTCCTCTCCCGACCGGGCGCGGTATCTTCGACAGCCTCGATGTCACCTTCCGATCAAAGCTCAACCAGGTGTCGCTGTTTGGCGAGAATGCACTGAACCTCACACCGCGCTGGCTAGTGGTCGGCGGCGTCCGCTGGGACCATATCGCCCTGACTCGCACAACGGTCGCCAATGCGACGGGCAGCACCGACCGCAATGCACCAAGCTTCGATCCAGTGACCTGGCGGGTCGGTACAACCTACGCGGTGCGGCCGGAACTGACCCTGTACGCGCAATATACCACCGCCGTTTCCCCGGTGTCCTCGATCCTGCTGGCATCGATCGCCAATTCGCGATTCCGGCTCACGCAGGGGCATGCCTATGAGGCCGGCTTCAAAGCCAGCGGCGCGAACGGTCGCTTCGACGTTACTGGCGCGGTCTTCCGCATCGAGCAACGCGACATCCTGACGCGGGACCCCGCCAATCCCGCGCTGGCGGTGCAGGGCGGCCGCCAGTCGGCGCAGGGGGCGGAGCTTAGCGCGGCGATGCTGCCCTCGCCGCGCCTGCGCTTAACGGCCGGGCTGTCCTATACCGACGCGCGCTACGACATGCTCGCCGAACGGGTTGGCGGCGTCCGCGTGGATCGCAGCGGCAATCGGCCGATCAACGTGCCTGCGACCACCGTGAATGCAACAGCGCTATACAAGGTTACAGACGCGATCACCGTGGGCGGCTTTGCCCGGCATGCGGGCAGCTTCATGACCGACACTGCCAACGCCATCCGGGTCGCCGGGCATACGGTGGTGGATGCCAGCATCGCTTGGCGCGTCCGGCACAATACGACGCTGACGTTCCGTGGCCGAAACCTGACCAACGCCTTCTATGGCGAGTTCTCCGGCTACCCATCGACCAACGTATATATCGGCGCGCCACGATCCTTCGAGATCGCGCTCGCCGTTCGGATCTAGGCGGGGGAGACCGCATCTTGATGACAACGATCACCACCCCGAAGCTGGCCAGCACGTGCTCCAGCGCGGCGCGCACCATAGGAGAGCCGCAATGACGCGGCTTGCGCTGACCGTCACCCGGCACGGGCGCCAATGGTGTGACATCGTGATCGACACGGCTGGAGCAGAGGACGTCGCTCGTGACCTGCTCCAACGGCTACCCGAAATGCAGGGCTTTCGGTGTCAGACGTTCCGCGAGGAAGAGGCGCGTCGGATTGTGGAGATAACCGACCAGGCGCGCCTGCTGAGCGTCAAGTATGTCCGGGTCCCTTTCGACATCGGAGATGAAGAAAGAGGGACTGACTGAGGCCGGACCAAGAAATGCAATCCTTACTGCGAGGAGAATCTAGATGATGACACCCGAAGAAATCGCAAAAGCATTTTATGGCGCTTTGGCAAAGCGCGACTGGGAGGCGTTGCGAGCTCTGTTGCACCCAGACGCCACTTGGACCCTGCCAGGAGAAAACGCCGTGTCGGAAATGGCCGTAGGAGCGGCAGACGTTATCGACCGCGTGAAACTGATTATCAGCTATGGAGTTTCTGTTAAATTAGAGAATATTCTTCTGAGCCGAGACAATATGGCACTGAGTCTCCACAACACAGCGGAGCGCGATGGAATTTTTTTGGACGAGAAACTCGCAACAGTTTGTCACTTTGAAAAAGGCCTAATTGCCAGTATAGAGACTTTTTTATCCGACGTTCCTGGCATGAATAAGTTCTTCGTATAATTAATTCCCGGACCCGTCGATGTTAACGTTTCGGCTGGTTCGAATTGCGCGGGGATATCCGAACAGGCGACCTACACAGACTGTCGGATAGCCTGCACCGCCACTTTTCAGCTTCGCGAGGAAGACCCGCACATAGATGGAGTTTGAGGTTGCATGGCGCGCCTACCTGCTTCTGGGCACCCTGCGAGCATCTTCTAACGGCTGGATAAGGGCGGCTTGCGGTGACGTGCTCCCCCAAAACTCCTCCAGTTTGAGCTAGAGTCCTTCATTGAGGAGGACGGAGATGA
>NZ_DAMCTA010000002.1:763571-774334 GCF_032114135.1 Sphingomonas sp. | reverse complement strand
CCGCCGCTGCCTCAGTGAAGAGCACCGCGTCGGTGGAGTGGCTTCTATGCGCGGTTCCCAACACCGTCAACGAGAAAATGAAACTTTCTGTCGTTTTCGTGACAGCGGCTCGGAAAGTGGCGGAAATCTGCGGTTTTTGAATGCCGATGATCCCGACGGGAATGACCGTTTGATGACCACTCCCGCCGAATCAGCGGCGAATCTCGCCAGAATCAGCCCTGCATCCCCTGAATCGCGGCAAAGGCACGCACCGCTTCCGCCTCGTCGCCGCCCCAGACCGCATGGCTGACCGCGAGGAAGTCTGCCCCCGCCTGCACCAACGGTGCCGCATTGGCCGGGGTGATTCCGCCGATCGCCACGCAAGGAATCTCGAACAGCGTCGACCACCAGGACAGGATCACCGGTTCGGGGCGATGCTCGGTCATCTTGGTGCTGGTCGGATAGAAGGCGCCGAACGCGACATAATCGGCACCCGCCTCCCCCGCATCCATGGCGAGGTGCCGGCTGTCGTGGCAGGTCACGCCAATCTGGACATTGGGCCCGAGGATCACGCGCGCCTCGCGGGCGTCGCCATCCCCCTGCCCAAGATGGACGCCGTCGGCGCCGAGGCGCTTGGCGAGGCTGACGCTGTCGTTGACGATAAAGGCGACCTCGGCATCGGCGCAGATGCGCTGGAGCGGCTCGGCGAGCTTGGCCGCCTGATGCTGGTCGACATCCTTCACGCGGAACTGGAAGGCGGCGACCGGACCGGCATCGAGCGCGCGGCGCAGGCGATCGGCAAAGCCGCCGGTCACGTCGAGCGGCGAGATCAGATAGAGCTGGCAGGGCGGGCGACGATCGTCGCGGACGAATTTCTCGGCAAAGCCTTCGAGGTTCGCTTCGTCTTCGAGATCGTCGAAGGGGTCGGACATGGGGTACTCCGCTGCTGAATGTCGGCGGAACTGTACCGCCTTTGCGGGCGGGCCTTCCACCCCCTGTCCTTCGGGGTCAAGCAGCGGCAGCTATGCGGCGGCGCCGTCCGGGCGAACCCGTCGGCGCCGCCGGGGCAGGTTTCAGGCCTCCTCGCCCTTGTAGATCGCTACCAGCTTGTCGAGCATCGCCAGCGCCTCGGCGCGCGGGCGCTGGAAGGTGTTGCGGCCGATGATCGAGCCCTGGCCGCCGCCGGCGAGAATGTCGCGGGCGTCCTGGTAGACCGCATCTGCGCCCTTCGACGCGCCGCCCGAGAAGACGACGATGCGGCGGCCGGCGAAGCAGCTCTGCACGACATGGCGCACGCGATCGGCCTGGTCGGACCAGTCGGTGCCCTCATAGAGCTTCTTGGCTTCGGCCTGCTCGATGTTCGCGGCGGGCAGCTTGACCTTGATGATGTGCGCGCCGAGCAGCGCCGCCATGTGCGCGGCATAGGCGCCGACGTCGAGCGCCAGTTCGCCTTCCTTGCTGAGCTTGCCGCCGCGCGGATAGGACCAGATCACCGTCGCGATGCCGACCGAGGCCGCCTGCGCGCGCATTTCCTTGATCTCTTCCATCATCTCGAACACGCCGTCGGCGCCCGGATAGATGGTGAAGCCGATCGCCGAGCAGCCGAGGCGCAGCGCATCGTCGACGCCGCCGGTCACCGCCTGGTCGATGCCGGTCGCCCAGCTGTTCGAGCTGTTGACCTTGAGGATCGTCGGGATCTGGCCGGCAAAGGTGTCGGCCCCCGCCTCGATCATGCCCAGCGGCGCGGCATAGGCCGAGAGCCCTGCGTCGATCGCCAGCTGGAAATGATAGTGCGGGTCATAGGCGTCGGGATTGACCGAGAAGCTGCGCGCCGGGCCATGCTCGAAGCCCTGGTCGACCGGCAGGATGATCAGCTTGCCGGTGCCGCCGAGCTTGCCCTGCATCAGGATGCGCGCGAGGTTCGCCTTCACGCCCGGATTGTCGGAGCCGTACTGGTCGAGGATCGCTTTTACGGCCGGCGTGATGCCCATGATGGTTCCCTCCATGGTGTTCGATGCCGCGTCCCTATCGCGCCAAATTGGTAACGGAAAGGCTGACAACGCTGGCCGTATGCTGCGGAGCAAAACTTCTTCCGCAACAGCGTAACAGCTCCGATACCTGCCGGGAAATTGGTGTCTTATTGGTTCCGCCGAGGCCCGTGATTGACGCGATGCGGCGGCGCGCTAGCCTATGGTCGGGGGTATGGGGGAACAGAATCATGTGGAATCGACGGCGAGTGCTCCAGGGAAGCGCCGCGCTGCTTCTGCCGAGCCTACCGGCAAATGCGGCACCGAAGCCGGTGGTGGGCCAGCCCGCCCCGGATGCCGAACTGACCCTGGTGGGCGGCGAGAAGGTGCGGCTGTCCGAGATGCGCGGCGACGTGATCGTGCTCAACATATGGGCGACCTGGTGCGTGCCGTGCCGAGAGGAATTGCCGCTGCTCGATCGCTATTACGCGCTCCAGAAGCGCTACGGCCTGCGCGTCTATGCGCTGACCACCGAATCTTCGGTACCGCTGTACAAGCTGAAGCCGCTGTTCGAGACGCTGAGCATCCAGCCGACGAAGAAGATCAAGGGGCCGTACGAGGCGATCGATGGCGCGGTGCCGTCCAACTATGTGATCGATCGTGCGGGGGTGCTGCGCTACGCCCGGGCGGCGGCGTTTCGCCTGGACGATCTCAACCGTGAACTGGTGCCGCTGCTGAAAGCGCCACGGCCGGCTTGAAGGGCTTCATATCGTCCCCCGCCCAGGGGAGGTGTCGGGCGACAGCCTGACGGGGGGAGGTCAGCGACCAACTGGCCGTTCTGGCATCCTCCCCCTCCGTCGCGCTTTGCGCGCCACCTCCCCCTGGCGGGGGAGGAAACGGCTATCTTACGCTTAGGTTTAGCGCGCCAGTGCGGCGACGCCGGGGAGTTCCTTGCCTTCCATCCACTCCAGGAAGGCGCCGCCCGCGGTCGATACGAAGCTGAACTCGCCGCCTACGCCGGCCTGGTTGAGCGCCGCCACCGTGTCGCCGCCCCCCGCGACCGAGACGAGCTGGCCTTCCTTGGTAAGCGCCGCCGCGGTGCGCGCGAGCGAGACGGTCGCCGCATCGAAGGGCGGAATTTCGAACGCGCCAAGCGGGCCGTTCCACACCAAAGTCTTGCAGGTCTTGAGCACGTCGGCGAGCGCCTCGGTGGCAGCGGGGCCGACGTCGAGGATCATTTCGTCCGCCGCGACTTCGTGGACGTTGACCGTGCGCACCGGCGGGTTGGCGCGAAATTCCTTCGCCACCACCACGTCGTACGGCAGGTGGACGGTGCAGCCCGCAGCGTCCGCCGCGTCCATGATCTCCTCGGCGGTGCCGGTCAGGTCATGCTCGCACAGGCTCTTGCCGACATCGACGCCGCGCGCGGCGAGGAAGGTGTTGGCCATGCCGCCGCCGATGATCAGGTGATCGACCTTGGCGACGAGGTGCTTGAGCACGTCGAGCTTGGTCGAGACCTTGGCGCCGCCGACCACGGCTGCCACCGGATGCTCGGGATTGCCCAGCGCCTTGTCGAGCGCGTCGAGTTCGGCTTCCATCTGGCGGCCGGCAAAGGCGGGCAGCTTGTGGGCGAGGCCCTCGGTCGAGGCGTGCGCGCGGTGCGCGGCCGAGAAGGCGTCGTTGACATAGAGGTCGCCGAGGGCCGCAAAGCGATCGACCACGGCCGGATCGTTCTTCTCTTCGCCGCCGAAGAAGCGGGTGTTCTCTAGCAGCGCGATGTCGCCGTCGTTGAGCGTCGCGACCGACGCGGCATCGCCTTCCCAGTCGATATAACGGACCGAGCGACCCAGCACCTGCTCGAGCGGCTTGACGACCTGCGAGAGCGAGAATTCGGGGTTGGGATTGCCCTTGGGGCGGCCGAAATGCGCGAGGATCAGCACCTTGGCGCCGCGGTCCGCCAATTCGGCGACGGTCTGGATCGCGGCGCGGAGGCGCGTGTCGTCGCTTACCTTGCCGTCGGCCATCGGCACGTTGAGGTCCTCGCGGACCAGCACCCGCTTGCCGGTGATATCGCCCATGTCGTCGAGCGTCTTGAAAGTGCGCGCCATGCTGAACCCCTCGCGTTTGAAACTCTGCGCGAGCGGCATCCTGTTGGCGGAGCGCTCGCATCCTGCGCTCCCCTCCCGCTTGCGGGAGGGGTCGGGGGAGGGGCTGATCCTCGGGCCGATCGCCCGCGCAGCCGCACTCCCCTCCCCTAGCCCCTCCCGCACGCGGGAAGGGAATTTAGAAGAGTCCCCCGCTTCTGCGGAGGACTTCGGTCTTAGAGCCCGGCCATCACGGTCGCGGTGTCGACCATGCGGTTGGAGAAGCCCCACTCATTGTCGTACCAGCTGACCACGCGGACCAGCTTGCCGTCGATCACCGCGGTTTCCAGGCTGTCGACGGTCGACGAGGCCGGGGTGTGCACGATGTCGGCCGAGACAATCGGGTCGGCGGTGTAGACCAGCACGCCCTTGAGCGGGCCGCTCTCCGACGCCGCCTTCAGCACCGCGTTGACTTCCTCCACGCTAGTGTCGCGCTTCGGCTGGAAGGTCAGGTCGACGAGGCTGCCGTCCGGCACCGGCACGCGGACGGCCGAACCGTCGAGCTTGCCCTTGAGCTCCGGCAGCACTTCGCCAACAGCGCGAGCAGCACCCGTGGTCGTCGGGATGATCGACATCGCGGCGGCGCGCGCACGACGCAGGTCCGGGTGGATCTGGTCGAGGATCTTCTGGTCGTTGGTATAGGCGTGGACCGTGGTCATCAGGCCGCGCTCGATGCCGATCGCGTCGTTGAGGACCTTGGCGACCGGCGCCAAGCAGTTGGTGGTGCACGACGCGTTCGAGACGATGGTGTGCTCGGCGGTCAGCTTGTCGTGGTTCACGCCGTAGACGACGGTGAGGTCGACATTCTTGCCCGGGGCCGAGATCAGCACCTTCTTGGCGCCGGCGTCGATATGCTTCTGGGCATCTTCGCGCTTGGTGAAGAAGCCGGTGCACTCGAGCACGATGTCGACGCCGTTCTCGGCGTGCGGCAGATTGGCCGGATCGCGCTCGGCGGTCACCTTGATGCGCTTGCCGTCGACGACGATGTCGTTGCCGTCGGCTTCGACAGTGCCCGGATACTTGCCGTGGATGCTGTCCCGCGAGAACAGCCAGGCGTTCGACTTCGCGTCCGAGAGATCGTTGATCGTGACCAGCTCGAGGCCGCTTTCCGGGCGCTCGAGGATCGCGCGTGCCACCAACCGGCCGATACGTCCGAAACCGTTGATCGCAACCTTGGTCATGCCTGTTCTCCGTTCAGCTTAGCGATGATCTGCGGAACGATGGCGTCCGCAGTGAGACCGAAATGTTCGTAGAGCTTTAGATAGGGACCCGAAGCGCCGAAGCTATCCACGCCGAAGCGCAAACCATCGTTTCCGGTATAGCGCTCCCAGCCGAAGGTGGTGCCAGCCTCGATCGACACCTTGAGTGCATCCTGCGGCAGGATGTCGCGCTTGTAGGCGGCGTCCTGCGCGTCGAAGCGCTCGAAGCATGGGACCGAGACGACGTCGGTGCCGATGCCCTGGGCTTCCAGCGCCTCGCGCACGGCGACCGCGATCTCCACTTCCGAGCCGGTGGCATAGACCACCACCTTGCGGGGGGCTTCCGCCTCCAGCAGCGCGTAGGCGCCGCGGGCCGAGCGGTTCTCGGCGGCTTCGGTGCGCAGCAGCGGCAGGTTCTGCCGGCTGAGCGCGATCAGCGCGGGACCGTCGGTCTTGGCGAGCGCGGCTTCCCACGCCTCGGCGGTCTCGACGACGTCGCACGGGCGCCACACGTCGAGGTTCGGGATGACGCGCAGGCTCATAAGGTGCTCGACCGGCTGGTGGGTCGGGCCGTCCTCGCCGAGGCCGATCGAGTCATGCGTCATCACATAGACGACACGGGCATGCTGGAGCGCCGAGAGGCGGATCGCCGCACGGGCATAGTCGGCAAAGACCAGGAAGGTGCCGCCATAGGGGATCACGCCCCCGTGCAGCGCCATGCCGTTCATCGCCGCGGCCATGCCGAATTCGCGGATGCCGTAATTGACGTAGCGGCCGCCGTAATTGTCGGCGTCGAGCCGCTGCAGCCCCTTGGTCAGCGTGTTGTTCGAGCCGGTGAGGTCGGCCGAGCCGCCGATCGTCTCGTCGAGGATCGCGTTGACCGCCTCCAACGCCAGCTCCGACGCCTTGCGGGTCGCGACCTTCTGCGGGTTGGCGAGCAGCTGCTCGACATGCGGACGGAGCAGGTCCGCCGGCACGTCGCCGCGGCGTTCCCAGCCGAGGCGATCCGGATGCGCGGCGAGGCGCTCGGCCCAGGCAGCATGCGCCGCGGCACCGCGGGCGCCGGCGGCAAGCCACGCGTCGCGGATGTCCTGCGGGATCTCGAACGCCGGATGGGCCCAGCCGAGCGCGGCGCGGGCAGCGGCGACTTCGTCCTTGCCCAGCGGCGATCCATGGACCTTGGACGAGCCCTGCTTGTTGGGCGCGCCCTTGCCGATAATCGTGCGGCACTTGACCAGCACCGGCTTGTCGCTGGCGACGGCTTCGTCGAGCGCGCGGGTGATGTCCGCCGCGTCATGGCCGTCGCACTCGACGACATGCCAGCCGGTGGCGCGGTAGCGGGCGGGGATGTCCTCGACCGAAGACAGCGAGACCGGGCCGTCGATGGTGATGTTGTTGTCATCCCACAGCACGATCAGGCGGTTGAGCTTGAGGTGCCCGGCGATGCCGATCGCTTCGTGGTTGATGCCTTCCATCAGGCAGCCGTCGCCGGCGATCACCCAGGTGCGGTGATCGACGAGATCGTCGCCGAAGGTTGCGTTGAGGTGGCGCTCGGCGATCGCCATGCCGACCGCCATGGCCAGGCCCTGGCCCAGCGGGCCGGTGGTGCATTCGACGCCCGCCAGCTCGAAATTCTCGGGGTGGCCAGCGCAGGGGCTGCCGATCTGGCGGAAATTCCTGATGTCCTCCAGCGTCGGCTGGGCATAGCCGGTCAGGTGCAGCAGCGAATAGAGCAGCATCGAGCCATGGCCGGCGGACAGCACGAAGCGATCGCGATCGGGCCAGGCCGGATCGGCGGCGTCGAACTTGAGATAGTTTTGGAAGAGGACGGTCGCGACATCGGCCATGCCCATCGGCATGCCGGGGTGACCCGAATTGGCGGCTTCCACCGCGTCCATGGAAAGCGCGCGGATGGCGTTGGCACAATCGGCGAAGGATGCTGTCACGTGATATTCCCCGTCTGGTCGCGCACGCCTTTGGAAGCACCGGGGCCTCGCGTCAACCGTTCGGCGGGGGCGTTACGACCTGCATTAACCCTGCTGCCCTTGCCGCTGCGCCGAACCATGCTATCCGGCTGAGACAATGTCCGACCCAGTAGCAGATCGTATCGCGCGAGCGCTGAAGCGTATCGAAGTCGCCGCGGCCGCGCAGACGCAGGTGCGCGCCAGGCTCGAGACCCGCAATGCACGGCTGCGCGCGCGGATCGAGTCGGCGTTGGTCGATCTGGACGCGCTGATCGTCCGCGAGCGCGAGCTGGAGGCCCAGCTGGCCGGCGATGACGCGGACACGGCCGAGGAGGAGCAGGGCTGATGGCGGAGATCACGCTTCAGGTCGCCGGGCGCAGCTACTCGGTATCCGCGCGCGACGAGGACATGCCGCATCTTCGCGAGCTGGAAGCGCGGATCGGCCGCCATGCCGATTCCGCGCTGCGCGCTGCCGGCGGGCAAAGCGGCGAGCGCACGCTGCTCTATCTCGCGCTGATCCTCGCCGATGCGCTGGACGAGGCCGAGAAGAAGCCGGCGCCCGCGCCTGCCGTTCCCGACGGGCTGTTGGAGCGGATCGCCGATCGGCTCGAAGCCGTTGCATCGGCCCTTGAGGAAAGCGACGCGACGTCCTAGATTAGAACCGTGGCGGGAACTGCCCGGTGCGAGCCTTAGCAATTATCCCTGAGGCTATAATCTTCATCCATGGGAGCTGTCCCTGTGCAGATCCTGGTCTGCAACACATGGTTCCCACCTGACGTTCTGTGCGTCGGTGGATATTCAGGCCAACGGCCCATGGTGGTTCCCGTCACACCTTGCCCGCGACACCGATGCTGAGCGACAAGCCCGCCCTCCGTGCGCGACTTCGCGCCGCGCGCGACCTGTTCGCGGCGGAATCGAGTACCGCGATCCGTGCGCCCGAGGCCTTTGTCGAGAAGCTGACGCCTGGGATGATCGTCGCGACCTATTGCCCGGTAGGCAGCGAGGCCGACCCGACCCAGCTCGCCGCGGCCGCTGCCGAGCGCGGCTGTGCACTGGCGCTGCCGCATGTGATCGATCGCGCGGCGCCGATCCGCTTCCTCGCCTGGGAAATGGGCGCACCGCTGGTCGCCGGGCCGTTCGGGCTGCGCCAGCCGGATGCCGCCAGTCCCGAGGTCGCGCCCGACGTGATCCTGACGCCGCTGATCGGCTATGACCCGCGACTCAACCGCCTTGGCCAGGGTGCCGGGCATTACGACCGCGCCTTCGCCCGCTTCGAGAAGGCCTGGCGGGTGGGCGTGGCCTGGTCCGCGCAGCAAGTCCCTGCCCTCCCCGCCGACATCTGGGACGTGCCGCTCCATGCCGTGGTGACCGAGCAGGGCATGCTGTGGCACGCCGAGCCATGAACCCCAGCTGGCGCAAACCCGCCGGGGCGCTGGCGATCGTGGGGCTGATCCTCGTGTGGGTCGTGCTGGTCGCGAGCTTTTCGGGGCAGATCGGGCGGCTGCCGATCCTGGTGCAGACCTTGGTGTATCTGGCGCTGGGGATCGTGTGGATCCTGCCGCTGAAGCCGCTGCTGCGCTGGATGGAGACGGGGCGCTGGCGGATGCCCCCTCCACCACGTCGCTAGTGCGGCGCGGTCCCCCTCCCCCGCTTCGCGGGAGAGGAAACACTAAGGGCGGCGGCGAAGTAAGCGTTTCCTCTCCCGCGCAGCGGGGGAGGGGGACCGCCGCCGAAGGCGGTGGTGGAGGGGGCCTGCCTCAACGCTCGCGTAGCGCCTTGAACTCCGACCCCGCCTTCCACGTCGGCCAGGCCGAGCCGTTCGCCAGTTCCGCCCCGATCGTGCCGAGCAGGTCAATGTCCTGCACCGCCCCCGCCAGGTTCCAGTCCGGCCCCCAGGCATCACACGCCTGATGGTAGCACTGGCCGGTATAGGCATCGATCCACGCCTGCCCGGCCGCCACGCCGCCTTGCTTGAGGTCCGACGCCCCGGCGATGCCCATCAGCAGCAGCGTCGGCACGCCCTGCTTGGCGAAGGAGAAATGGTCCGCCCGGTAGAACAGCCCGCGCTCGGGCAGCCCCTCGGGCGTCACCCGCCGCCCCTGCGTTGCCGCGACGCGGGCCATGTCGTCCTCGAGCGTATTCTGCCCCTTGCCGACCAGCACCACATCGTTGGCGAGGCCCGCCGTCTGGAGGATGTCGAGCGTCAGGTTGGCGACGGTCTTAGCCATCGGCACGACAGGGTGCTGGGTGTAATAGAGCGAGCCGAGCAGCCCCCGCTCCTCCGCCGTCCAGGCGGCGAAGACGACGCTGCGCTTTGGCGCCGGCCCCGCCTTCATCGCCCGCGCGATCTCGAGCAGCCCGGCAATGCCCAGCGCGTCGTCATTGGCGCCGGCGCGGTAGATGCGGCCCTTCGCGTCGGGCTTGCCGACGCCGTACGCGTCCCAATGCGCGCCGAACATCACCGCCTCGTCTGGCCGCTCGCTGCCGGGAATTTTGGCAAGGACATTGTAGCTGTCGACCTGCTCGGCGGTGACCGGCACGTCGGCGGTGAAGCGCACGCCTTCCAGCGGCACCGGCCGGAAGCTCGCCTTGCGCGCCTCGACCCGCAGCTTGGCCAGGTCGAGCCCGGCCGAGGCGAACAGCCGCGTCGCCGCCCCGCCCTCCAGCCAGCCCTGCAGCGCCACGCTGGTCAGCTCCTCGGGCTTGCGGACGATGTCGTAATTCTCGCCGCCGCTGCTCACCACGACGTTCCAGCCATAGCCGGCGCCGGGCGTGTCATGGACGATCAGTGCGCCGACCGCGCCGCGCCGCGCCGCTTCCTCGAACTTGTAGGTCCAGCGGCCATAATAGGTCATCGTCCGCCCGCCGAACGTGCCGACGACCGGCTCCCCCTTCTCGGCGGAAAAGTCCGGATCGTTGACCAGGAACACCGCGACCTTGCCCTTCAGGTCGACGCCCTTGAAGTCGTCCCACTGCCGCTCCGGCGCGGTCACGCCATAGCCGACGAACACCACCGGGGCGTTGGTGATTCGCGCGGCGGCATCGGGGCGAATCGTCGAGACGTAGAGGTCCTTGGCCTGCTCGACCGGTATCGCGCCCTTCGGGCCGTCGAATCGCAGTGTTGCGGGCGAGCCCAGGCGGGTGTGGAGCAACGGCACCTTCTGGAGCCACTGGCCGTCCGGACCGGCCGGCGCCAGCCCCAGCGCCTCGAATCGCGCGACCAGATAGCCGAGGGTGCGGTCCTCGCCGCGGGTGCCGGGCGCGCGCCCCTCGAACGCATCGGACGCCATCGTGCGGACGGTCTGTTCGATTCGCTTCGAATCGGCAGCGATCTGGGCCGAGGCCGGGAGAGCGGTGGTGGCGAGGAGAAGCGCGAGCGCGCGAGCATAGATACGGATCATCGCAGCGGCTTAGCGCAGAAACGAGAGGGCCTGCAAAGGCCCGGCCTGCGCGCATGTCCCGCATTTCCGGGGAGATGCGCCGCATGGCGCGAGTGACGGGGCTCGAACC
>NZ_DAMCTA010000002.1:735244-763471 GCF_032114135.1 Sphingomonas sp. | reverse complement strand
CGCGACCTCCGGCGTGACAGGCCGGCGCTCTAACCAACTGAGCTACACCCGCTTGCTTCCAAGCGAGGAAATCTTGAACGGCCAATCGCCGCCGGATTCCATCTGGAGTCCCGCAAGGCGAGTGGCGCGAGTGACGGGGCTCGAACCCGCGACCTCCGGCGTGACAGGCCGGCGCTCTAACCAACTGAGCTACACCCGCTTGAGCCAAGCGAGGAGGCGGCACCTAGCCGCGTGTTTTCAGGCTGTCAACCGGATTGATCGAGGTTCGCGCGACGACGCGAGCGAATGTCCGCAGGATCGCGCACCAGCGTGCCCTGCTCGAACAGGAAACCGGCGATATCGGGCTTGCCCGCGGCATTGAGCACGGTCTGGATGATGATCAGCAGCGGCACCGCCAGCAGCGCGCCGGTGGTGCCCCACACCCAGCCCCAGAAGCTCAGCGAGATCAGGATCATGATCGGGTTGATGGTGAGGCGATGCCCGACGATCAGCGGGGTGACGACATTCGCCTCCACGAGGTGCGCCGCGATCATGATCGCCGGGGGCACCATCGCCGTGCCGATATCGGCGTAGGACATGAGCCCCCCCACCGCGAGCAGCAGCGCCGCGATCACCGGGCCGATATACGGGATATAGTTGAGCAGCGCGACGATACCGCCCCACATCAGCGGCGTCGGCATGCCCATCAGCCACAGTGCGGCCGCGACGATCAGGCCCAGCGTGACGTTGATCAGCGTGATCGTGCCCAGATAGGCCGAGGTATCGTCCACCACGTCCTGGATCACCCGCGCGGTCGCCATCGCGCCCCCGAAGCTGGATCGGCTGGTGATCGCGCGGCGGCGCAGGCGGGTCCAGCCGGCTAGAAAGAAGTAGATGACGAGGATCGCGAAGAACATCTCGATCAGCGCCGACGGGGCCGAAGTGGTGAACAGATCGAGCAGCGACGTCGGCGGCTGCGGCGCCTGTACCACCGGCTGGCGCACGGGCGCCGACGCGAAGTTGTTGAGCGTCTTGTTCACGAACCGCTCGAGGTTCGAATAGAAGCGGATCAGCGGTTCGAGATTGTGCTGGATCTTGGGGATGCTCTCGGGCAGCCGGCGGATCCATTGCCAGGCCGGCACCACGATCGAGGCGAGCGCGACGTTCGCCGCGGTGAGGAACAGCAGCACGCAGACGAAGGCAGCGATCGGCGCCGGCAGCCGGTGCCGTTCCAGCCATTCGAGAAAAGGCACCAGCGCGATCGCGATCACCAGCGAGGCGGTGACCGGCAGGAAGAAGCGCGCGCCCGCCTGGAGCGCGAAGGGCAGCGCCAGCACCAGCCCCATGCCGGCGATCAGCACCAGCGCGGCCATCAGCCGGTCACGGCGCAGACTGGGTGCGGGTTCCTCGCCCTCCCAGTCGTCGGGCAGATCGGCAGCTGCGATCGGATCGGGAACGCCCCCCGCCCCGCCACCGTCTCCACCCATCATCCCGGTACGCTGGTCCACGCGAAAATCCCTTTCTGGTACAGTCTAGAGGCGCGATCGTCTTGCGGCAATGCAAGGCCCTAGCACGGCGCAATTGCGGCCGCATCTGTTGCCAGCTAGCCTAAATCGCATGGCCGAATTGCTTCTGGTTATCGACGAGGGCACCACCTCGACCCGAGCGATGCTCTTCGCGCCTTCCGGTCAATGTGTTGCGAGTAGATCTGCAGAACTGACGCAGCATTATCCCGGCCCGGGCCTCGTCGAGCATGATGCGAACGAGATCTGGCGGCAAAGCCATGCCTGCGCGGCGGCGATGGTCACGCTCGCCGGGGGCCCGCAGCGGATCGCGGCGATCGGCATCACCAACCAGCGCGAGACGGTGGTGTTCTGGGACAAGACCACGGGGGAACCGCTCGCCCCTGCGATAAGCTGGCAGGACCGCCGCAGCGCAGCGCTGTGCCAGACGCTGCGCGAGGCGGGCGAGGAACCCGGCATCCAGGCGCGTACCGGATTGCTGCTCGACCCTTATTTCTCCGGCACCAAGATCGCCTGGGCAATGACCAACTGGCCGCAGCTTCGCGATGCGGGCGATCGACTGGCGATCGGCACGGTGGAGAGCTGGCTCGTGTGGAAGCTCACCGGTGGGTTGCACATCACCGATGCCACCAATGCCTCGCGCACCTTGCTGATGGGCCTGGGCAGCGGCGGCTGGAGCGATGGGCTGGTCGACCAGTTCGATGCACCCCGGGCGGCGCTGCCCGAGATCGTCGACTGCGCCGGCCGTTTCGGGGTGACCACGATATTCGGCAGCGCAATTCCGATCTGCGGGCTGGCGGGGGACCAGCAGGCGGCGACGATCGGCCAGGCCTGCCTGACGCCGGGCGACACCAAGGCGACCTATGGCACCGGCGCCTTTGTGCTCACCAATGCCGGCACGCTGCAGCCGCGCTCGCGCCACCGCCTGCTCGCGACGGTGCTGTGGCAGCTGGGTGGGCGGCGCACCTATGCGCTGGAGGGATCGGTGTTCGTCGCCGGCAGCCTCGTCCAGTGGCTGCGCGATTCGCTCGGGCTGATCGCGAACGCGCAGGAGAGCGAGGCGGTGGCCCGTTCGGTGCCAGACAATGGCGGGGTCTATTGCGTACCCGCGCTTACCGGCCTCGGCGCGCCCTGGTGGGAGCCGCAAGCGCGCGCGGCCATCTCCGGACTCAGCTTTGCGGCCGGGCGGGCGCACATCGTGCGCGCCGCGCTGGAGGCAATGGCGCACCAGAGCCACGACCTCGAAACCGCGTTCGCCGCGGACGGTGCCCAATGGGGCCGGCTGCGCGTCGACGGCGGCATGATCACCAACGACTGGATCGCGCAGGATCTGGCCGACATGCTCGCCCTCCCCGTCGACCGCCCCGATTTCGCCGAGACCACCTCGCTGGGCGCTGCGATGCTGGCCGGGCTGGGCTGCGGCATGTTCGACAGCCTCGACGACGCGGTGATGATGCGCGGCACGGTCCGGACCTTCGAGCCGCAGATGGAACCCAGCGTACGCGCTGCACGACTGGCGGGATGGCGCGACGCGATCGCCCGCGTGCTTACCGACTACTGAGCGCCGCACCGATGCGGATCGCCGCGGTTCAGTGCCACCCCGTCCTCGACGATCCCGAACAGACCATCGCGGCGATCGTCGATCGGCTGCGCTGGGCCGACACGGAGCAGGTCGATCTGCTGCTGTTTCCGGAAGCATGGCTGCTTGGCCATGCCTATGACGCGACGCTGGTTCGGGCACACGCCGAAATCGCCTCCGCCCTCGCCCTCCCCGCATTGTGCGCGCGGATCGCCGGATTTTCCTCCACCCTGGTGCTCGGTGTGTTCGAGCAAATGGGGGCGCATACAAGCAACAGCGCCGTGGTGATCGAAGCAGGCCGGATCGTCGGACGCAATGCCAAGGCCCATCCGAACGAGGACGGCGTCACGCCGGGCACCGGCTTCCCGATCTTCCTGCGATCCGGCCTGCGCTATGGCATCAACATCTGCAACGACTCCAATTTCCCGCACGCCGCCGCGCGGACTGCCGACCAAGGCGCCGGGCTGATCCTCTACCCGCTGAACAACCTGCTCCGCCCCGAGACCGCCGCACGCTGGCGCGAGAGGAGCCTCGCGAACCTTGTCGCCCGGCCCCGGGAAATAGGCTGCTGGGTGGCTTCCGCCGACGTGGCGGGCATGGCGAACGACCGCATCAGCTATGGCTGCACGATCCTCTCGCCAAGGGGCGATATCCTGGCGCGCGTGCCCGAACTGCAGGAGGGCGCGGTCCTGTACGATCTGCCGATCGAAGACCCGCGCGCCGCATAACGCCCGCCCCGCTCGGCGCGCGGGAAGCGCCGACAGCGTGGCAAAAAGCGCCTCGCGCGCGCGTGCGAATTCCGGCACGGAGCAGCCATGGCCCCGCGCAACGACGATATCCATCCCGACGCCGCAGTCGCTCCCGGCTATCTCGCCAATCATGCCGCGCGCGTGTTCAACCGGCTCGTCGACACGCTGTTGAAGCCCGAGGGCCTGTCGCTGGGACTGATCGGGCCGATCCTGTTGCTGCGGTGGAAGGGGCCGATGCCGCAGCGCGATCTCGTCCGACACGCGGCGGTGAAGCAGCCCGCCATGGTGGCGACGCTCGACAAGCTCGAGGCACTGGGGCTGATCGCGCGCACGCCGGTACCCGGCGATAGGCGATCCGCGTCGATCGCGTTGACTGAGCGCGGTGCGGCGATGGCGGATGCGGGCCGTACGGCGCTGCTGGATGGTAATGCGACGGGAACGCAAGGCTTTACCGAGGCGGAGGTGGCCATGCTGGTCACGCTTCTCCAGCGCTTCATCGCCAATCTGGAAGCGTCACACGGAACATAAATATCACTAGTGATGTTTCTCGTTCGAAGGAGACATCACCATGCCGCAGCGAATCCTCATCACCGGTGCCAGCGTGGCCGGCGCCACCACCGCCTGGTGGCTCGGGCGCCACGGCTTCGACGTGGAGGTGGTGGAGAAAGCACCGGCGTTCCGCGAAGGCGGACAGAATGTCGACGTTCGCGGCGCCGCCCGCGAGGTGCTTCGCCGTATGGGCCTGGAGGCAGCCGCACAGGCCCGCACCACCGGCGAGCGGGGCACCGACTGGGTGAATTCGGGCGACCGCCCGATCGCGCGGTTCGCGGTCGACGACATTGGCGATGGCCCTACCGCCGAACTGGAGATCCTTCGCGGCGACATTGCGCGGCTGATCTTCGAACCTGCCGCCCGACATGCGCGGTTCCGGTTCGGTGACGGCATCGCCGCGCTCACCCAGGATGCTGATGGCGTCGATGTCCGCTTCGAAAGCGGCCGGGCGGCGCGCTACGATCTGGTGATCGTCGCCGAGGGCGTCGGCGCGCCCACCCGCGAGCGCGTCTTCCCCGGCGAGACCCGATCGCGCTGGCTGGACATCACCATCGCCTATTTCTCCATTCCGAGGACCGCCGCGGACGGCCCGTTCGCGCGAGTGCACAATATCACGCGCGGGCGCGGCGCGACGTTCAAACCCGGACCAGACGACAGGCTGCATGTCTATCTCGGCCAGCAGAAGACGCCCGGCGACGAAGCGCAGTGGGGGCCGGCGCGCCAGAAGGCCTGGCTGCACCACCTGTTCGATGGCGAGGGCTGGCAGTTCCCGCGCATCCTCGCGGGCATGGATGCCACCGACGACTTTTATTTCGACGTGCTGCGGCAAGTGAAGATGCCGCGCTGGTCGAACGGCCGGGTGGTGCTCACCGGCGATGCCGCCTGGTGCGCGACGCCGATGTCGGGCATCGGCACCTCGCTGGCGATCGTCGGCGGCTATGTGCTCGCGGGCGAGCTGGCGCGCAGCGGCGGCCATCGCGCGGCGTTCGACAGCTATGAACGCATCCTGCGGCCCTATGTGCAGGAGGGGCAAAATTTCCCCAAGCTCCTGCCGCGCCTGCTCTGGCCCCATAGCGCCGCGGGGCTGTCGGTGCTGCGCGGCGCGATGCGGCTGGCGAGCACGCCGCTGGTCCGAAAGACGTTCAGCAGGCTTTTCGTGCGGGACTCCGAGGCGATCGACCTTCCCGACTATCCCGCGCCGCCCGCGCCCCGCGACAGCGATGGTGCCGTGGCAAGCGGTCAGGTGAACAGCCAACTGCCCAGCAACCGTCCCGGCAGCAAGGTGAACAGCCCGGCAACGGCCAACCCGAGATAGGTGAGTGACATGACCCGGCGGTGCGCCTCGATCCGGTGGCGGCGAGCGAGGAGAATGCCGCGGGGGATCATCACCAGCACCACCACCGACAGCAGATGGATCGGGCTGAGGCTGCCGGTCATCCCGCGCAACCCGAAGCTGGAAAGCGCCGCGACCAGCATCAGCACCGCCCACAGCTTGCCCAGCAGGCGATGCAGCGCATCCCCCTTGTGCCGGACCAGCACATAGGCGCCGAGCGGCAGTGCCGGCAGCACGGCAACCAAGTGGATGACCAGCCAGAGGTTGCGCATGCTTGACCGGGCGACGGCGCCGCTTGCAAGGCCGTGCGCGAAGGCCAGCAGGATGGCACCACCGGCGATCACGCCCAGGGTGACGATCAGCCGGTCGCGTGCGGGGAGCAGGAAGCCGGGATGTGCAACGTCGTTCATCAGTATCTCCTTTCCGCCCATGATGCCGCAGGCCCGGCTCCGAGCGAGCGGCTTTGCAGGAATGGTCGGATCGGCTTCGCGAGGGGTTCGCTCACCGTGCGGACGTACCGTTCGCGAAGCGTGAACGGGCCCGCCGCATGAGCGGCACGCGCAGGCTGTTCGCGGAGCTCGCGATTCTGGGCGGGCTGATCCTGGTGCTGGCGGCGCTCGGGCCGTTCGGATCCTACGCGACGCCGCTCGGCCCGCGCCTGCTGCACTGGGCGCTGTACCTCGTCACCGGCTATGCGTTTTTCCGTCCGGTGATTGCGGCCGGCAGCGCGCTGGCCCGGCAGATGGGCATGTCGCGGCTCGTCGCGATTGCGGTCGCTTGCGTGCTCGGCGCCTTTCCGACGAACGTCATCTTCGTGTTCGCAGCGGCGGGTCCGGCGTGGCGGTCGGTGACGGCCTCCGATCTCGCGGGCGCCTATCTGCAGACGCTGATAGTCGGCGCGACGGTGACGATCGTGCAGCTGCTTGCCGAGCGCGGCGCTGTCCCCGCCTCCCCTGCCCCGCCGACGCCTGCGCTTCCCGATCCCCAACCGGCTGCGGCTGCCGACGCGACCGAGCAAGAGGTCGCGCCCGCCCTGCTCGACCAGCTGCCGCCCCATCTTCGCGGGCCGATCCTCTGCCTCGAAAACGAGGATCATTATGTCCGCGTGCACACTCTCCATGGCAGCGCGCTGGTGCTGATCCGGATGCGCGATGCGGTCGCGCAGCTGGAAGGACAGGGCGAACGAGTTCATCGCAGCTGGTGGGTCGCCCGCCGCGCGGTGGCCGGCGCCGTCCGGCAGGATCGCAACTGGAAACTGCGGCTGATCGACGGCCGCGAGGTGCCGGTCGCCCGCGCCAGCGTGGCCGATCTGCGCGTACTTGGATGGTTGGGGGACGCGCCGCCCGCCGCCTGACCCGTAAAAAGCCGGCCTGGGGGCATGCCCCCAGGCCGGCCAGGCGCATCGTCGGGGAGAGGAACGTCAGAACTTCACGCCGATCCCGGCGAAGACGGTGGTGCCGCTGCGCGTCTCGTTGTGCAGGCGGTGGTAGATGCTGTTGTACTGGACCTCGGTCTCGTTGGTCAGGTTGATCGCGTCGAGCGTCAGCCGCACCCGGTCGGTCACGTTGAAGAAGGCCGCGGCATCGACATATACGGTGCCGTCGAAGCCGTCCTTGCTGGCCGCGTTCTTGCCGTCATAGGCGGTACGCAGATACGACGAACGATAGTTCATCGAGCCGCGGATCCCCCAGCGCTTGGTCTCGTAATAGAGCGTCGCGTTGGCGTTGGTGTTCGACAGGCCCGGGATCGGGCTGTCGACGCCCTTGTTCGGCGCGTTCGAGTCGAGCAGCGTCAGGTTCGCCGCCATGCCCAGCTTGTCGAACGGCGCGGGCAGGAAGGTGAAGTTGGTCTGCGCGGCCGTCTCCACGCCGGTCACATAGGCCTTGGCGAGGTTCACCGGCTGGGTGAACTCGGCGACGATCGTGCTTGGGGTCGCACCCGCCACCATCGAGGTCGGCAGGCGGGTGCTGCTATAGGGCACGTTCAGCAGCGTCTGGCTGGCCACCAGGTTGCGGATATCCTTGTGGAACACGCCCAGCGAGACGAGGCCGATCTTGCCGAAATACCATTCAGCCGAGGCTTCGACCGAATTGTCCTTGTACGGCTTGAGATTGGGGTTTCCGATGCTCGCGGTGATCTTGCCGTTGTCGGCATTGGCGCTGCCCGAGGCAGCAACCGAGCTGAGGCCCGGGCGGTTGATGTTCTTGGCGGCGGCGACGCGGATCAGGAAGCTCGGCGTAACTTCCAGCGTGGCGTTGAGCGTCGGCAGCACGCCCGAATAGTGCGCGCTGGTGACGTTGGTGCCGATCGGCGTGTCGTTGCTGTTGGTGACATAGCCGGTGCTGTCGAGATCGGTGAAGTAGGCCCGCAGGCCGATATTGCCGCGCAGGCGCATGCCGCCCAGCGGCGCGTTCCACTCGAGCTGGCCATAGCCGGCGGTGGTGGACTCGATCACCTTGTAGGTGTTCTCGATATCGGTTGCACCGGCGACGGTGTGCGCGGCATTGTAGGTCGCGAACGCCTTGGCATAGTCGCCGGTGATCCAGCTCGCCGCCTTGTTCTGGCTGAACACCACCGCATAGGGGGTGACCGGCGTGCCGGTGACCGCGTGGAACTGGCCGTCGTTATACACTTCCGAGCCCGAGGTCTCGTAGCGGCGATAGCTGCCGCCGGCGCGCAGCGTGAAGACCTCGTTCACCTTCAGCGCGGCGTTGCCCACGCCTTCCTTCAGGCTGGTCTTGTTCCAGAATTCGCGGAAGTAGAATTCCTTGAACGTGTAGTTGGCCGGATCGGTGGTGTTCCAGCGATAGGCGTTGGTCGCGCCGGTGCCGTCGGCGTCGTAGGTGGTGGTCATGCCGCCCTGCGCGCGCAGGTACAGCTTGTCGTCATACGGGGCGGTGTACTTCGAATCCTCATAGCCGACATGGCCGTCGAAGGTGAGGCTGTCGCTGGCCTCCCACTTGCCGGTCAGGGCGATCTGGTTGAACTTGTTCTTGTTGAGCGAGCGGCGATGCTCGCTGGCATAGGTCGCCTTGTCGACGCTGATCGCATCGACGAAGTTGGTGCTGTCCCAGTGGATCGAATTTATCTTCGATCCGGTGTCGAAGATCACCGAGCCCGAGGTATTATCGGGCCGCGTCGCCAGATGATATTCATCGCGATGGGTGGTGAACTCGCCGTGGAGCCCGTCGATCGTGAACAGCAAATTGTCCGACGGACGCCACTGGGTGGCGAGGGTCAGGCCGAGGCGCTCCTGCCTGGCATCCCAAACCGACAGGCGGTTGCCCGAGGCGAACACCAGGTCGCCCGACTTGAACTTGGCCTGCTGGTCGGCGGTGAGCGCCGAGATGTCGAGGCCCTTGCCCAGGTAGCTGCTAATCTGGCTAGCGCTCAGCTGGGTGGGCGAATAGGTGTTATAGCCCTGCTCCTCGGTCTTGCGCTTCGAATAGGCGACCGAGAGGAGGATGCCGAAGCGATCGTCCCAGTTCTGGCTGAGCATCGCGGCTGCGCGCGGCTGCGCGTCCTTGGTGTAGCTGTTGGTGCCGAGCTTGGCCGAGATCGCGCCGGTCAGCCCCTGCTTCTGCTCGAGCGGCTTGGCGGTGAACAGGCCGACGGTACCGGCCATGCCGCCTTCGGCCTGCGAGGCCTGGTAGCTCTTCTCCACCTCGACGCGCGAGAACAGCTCGGAGGCGAAGATGTTGAAATCGAAGGCGCGGTCGCGCGAGCGCTGGCCGCGGCTGTCCATCGCCGAATCGACATTGCCCAGCACTTCCATGCCGTTGAGCTGGACGCGGGTGAAATCGGCGCCGAGGCCGCGCAGCGTGATGCGGCGGCCTTCGCCGGCCTCGCGGTTGATCGCCACCCCCGGCAGGCGCTGGATCGACTCCGCCAGGTTGAGTTCCGGGAACTTCGCCATGTCCTCGGCGACGATCACGTCCTTCATGATATTGGAATCGCGCTTCAGATCGCGCGCCTTGGCCAACGAGGCGATATAGCCGTTGACGACGATCTCGCCGTCTTCTGCGGCCTGCGACGTCGCATCCTGCGCGGCGGCGGCCATCGAGATGCAGCTCGCGCCGACGGCCAGCGCGGCGAGCGCCGCGCGGTAGGTGAATGCCATAATGCCCTCCCTTTTGGTGTGTGGGGGCCGGCCTGCCCTGGCTGCCCCGCCGCGGCGCCTAGGTTCAGTTCGTGACGCGTATGTGACATTTCATGTTGTTTTATGTGGTTTTTATCATCTCTTTGTGAGTTTCCGCACGCAGGGATCGCTGATAGGGTACGCGGATGGAAAGCTTCGACATGCCGGCTCGGACCCCCGCGGCCCGCGCGCCGCAGACCGCGCGCCTGACCACGATGCTCGAATTGCTCGAACAGCGTGGCCAATGGTCGATCGGAGAACTCGCCGAGCGGTTCGATGTGTCCGAGGAGACGGTCCGCCGCGACGTGCGCCAGCTGGAGCAGGCCGGGCGGGTGCAGAAGATCCATGGCGGCGTGTGCCTGCCGGGCGGCGTGCTCGAACCGCCCTACCGCCAGCGGCTGCGTGACCAGGCCGAGGCCAAGCAGCGCATCGCCGAGCGCGCGGTGGCGCTGGTGCGCCCGGGCATGACGCTGCTGCTCGATTCGGGCACGACCACCTTGTGGCTGGCGCGTGCGCTGGGGCAGGTCCGCGACCTGACCGTAATCACCAACAGCACGGAGATCGCCGCGCAGGTAATCGGCCATGCCGGACAGCGGCTCTATGTAGCGGGCGGCGCGGTCGATCCCGATTACCACGCCGCATTTGGCAGCGAGGCGATCGACTATTGCCGCCAGTTCGCACCCGACCTGACCGTGCTGTCGATGGGCGCTGTCGATCCGGTGCGGGGGTTCCTCGATTTCGATGCGGGCGAAGCGGCGTTCAAGCGCAGCCTGCTTCCCCAGGCGCGGCGCGTGGCAGTGCTGTGCGATGCGACCAAGTTCGACAAGTCGGGCGTCGTCCATGTCGCCGGGTTCGGGGACGTGCACGACCTGGTGACCGACCAGGCGCCACCGGAGGAGATCGCGGCGGCCGCGGCGGCGGCGGGAACGGCGATCCACCTGGTTTGAGGGGCTGATGGCTCATCCCGACCTGCAATACCCCCCTCCCGCTTGCGGGAGGGGTTTGGGGGAGGTTGAGTGAGGGAAGCAGAGCATGCGTTCAAAGAAGTGGGCTGATGGCGCCTTCCCTCGCCTCTCACGTCCTGCCCGCTACCCTCACACACCCTCCCCTAACCCCTCCCGCAAGCGGAAGGGGGAAAAGAAGAAGTGGTAAGGCTTACCTCACGCCGCCTTGTCGGTAACGAACAGCGCCTTGAGGTCCTTCTTGAGGATCTTGCCATTGGCATTCCGCGGCAGCGTCTCGGTCGAGAAGCGGATCGCCACCGGCACCTTGAACGCCGCGATCCGCTCGCGGACGAAGGCCTGCAGCTCCGCCTCGGTCGCGCTCGTCCCCGGCGCAAGATGCACCACCGCTACCGGCTCCTCGCCCAGCGTGCGATGCGGAACTCCAATCAGCGCCGCGTCGGTCACCGCCGGGTGCGCGTAGAGCACGTCCTCCACTTCCGACGAGTAGATGTTCTCGCCGCCGCGGATGATGATGTCCTTGGCGCGGTCGACGACATAGAGGAACCCCTCCTCGTCCAGCCGCGCGAGATCACCGGTGCGGACCCAGCCGTCGCGGAAGGTCTCGGCCGTCGCCTCGTGCTTGTTCCAATAGCCCTTCACGATCATCGGCCCCTTGGCCCAGAGCTCGCCGACCTCGCCGACTGGCAGTTCGCCCTTGCCGTCGACGTCCATGATCTTGAGCTCGGCGACCGGCACCGGTGGCCCCGCGCTGGTCGGCCGGGCGAGATATTCCTCGCCGAGATGATGCGTCACCGTCGCCATCGTTTCGGTCATTCCCCAGCCATTGCCGGGTAGCGCGCCGAATTCCTCGAAGATGCGCTTGACCAGCTCGGGCGCCGAGGGCGCGCCGCCATAGGAGATGCTCTCCAGGCTCGACAGGTCGTAGTTATGGCGCTCGGGGTGTTCGAGCAGCTGCCAGGCGATGGTCGGCACACCGCCGGTCTGGTTGACCTTCTCGCGCTGGATGATCTCCATCGCCTCGATCGGCTCCCAGCGGCGCATGAACACCACCGTGCCGCCCGCCGCGATCAGCGCCATCAGCCCGGCGCTGCACGCGGTGACGTGGAACAGCGGGATGACCAGCAGACCCACCTTATAGGGCGGCGCGGCCGGCGGCACCTCGCCCCGGCGCAGCATCGAGCGCGCGACCGAATAGCCTGCGGTGAGGATATTGGTCATCAGGTTGCGATGCGTGCCGACCGCGCCCTTTGGATTGCCGGTGGTCCCGCTCGTATAGAACAGCGTGACATCGTCCTCAGGGTCGATCGCCACCTCGGGGAAGGCGATGTCGGCCAGGTCGGCCCAGCTGTTGCAGGGCCCGAGAAGCGACTCCAGCGCCACTGCATCGCCCTCCAGCGGCGCACGCGCTCGGCTCACCACGACCTGCTCCAGATCACGGAGCGCGGCGTAACACTGCTTGAGCCGCTCGTGCCGCTCGCCATCGACGAACAGCAGCTTGGCGCCTGAGTCCTTCATGCCATATTCGAGCTCGGCGCCGGTCCACCAGGCGTTGAGCGGCACCAGGATCGCGCCGATACTCACCGCAGCGAAGAAGATCGTCGGCCATTCGGGCAGGTTGCGCATCGCCAGCGCGACCCGGTCGCCCTTGGCCACGCCCTTGGCCTGCATCCACGAGGCGAGATGGCAGGTGGCGCGGTAGTTTGCCTCGTAGCTGACCCGCTCCTCCTGATAGATGGTGAAGGGCCGGTCGCCATAGCCGCGCGCCAGCCGCGCGAGGATCGCGGCGGTAGGCGGCGCGTTCTTCCACACGCGTGTGGGCACGCCGCGGATCTCCACGGTGTCCATTTCGAACTTGGCGCCGGGCGCGGTGAGCATGGCGTCCACGGCAGCCAGCGGGGCCTTGGGCCAGTCGGGGGGCAAGGGGACGATCGGTTCAAGGGTCAAGGCAGCGCTCTCCATCGACTTTCTGAACTTTGGGTTTGGCTCGTTGACCAACCGGTGCGCACGTTAGTGTTGATTTGCCGCGCGCTCAAGGCAATAGAAAGCGGGCACCCGCCAGAAGGTGCATTGCACGCGTTTCGAACGAGAGGTATGCCGCCAAGCATGGAAGTCGACGACCCGATCGCCCATGGATTCGATGCCGCCCGGCTGGCGCGGATCGATGCCTTTGTGAAGACGCGTTATCTCGACACCGGCAAGCTGCCGCACGCGCAGCTGCTGCTCGCGCGCGACGGGCGGATCGTCCATTTCTCGCACCAGGGCGCGGCGCGCGAGGGCGGCGCGGCGGTCGACGAATCGACGCTGTTCCGCATCGCCTCGATGACCAAGCCGATCACCAGCCTCGCCTTCATGATGCTGGTCGAGGAAGGGCTGGTCGCACTCGACACGCCCGTCCACCATGTGCTGCCCGAACTGAAGGGCGTCGGGGTCTATGCGAGTGGAGGGAATGGCGAGCCGTTCGTCACCATGCCGTCCGCGCAGCCGATGCGCATGATCGATCTGCTGCGCCATACCGCCGGTCTCACCTATGGCTTCCAAGAGCGCACGCCCGTGGACGCCGCCTATCGCGCGGGTCGGATCGAGAGCTGGCACGGCAATCTGACGCTCGACCAGTTCGTCGCCACACTGGGCACGCTGCCGCTGGAATTCTCGCCGGGCGAGGCCTGGACCTATTCGGTCGCCACTGATGTGCTCGGCGCAGTGGTCGAGCGGCTGTCGGGCCTGACGCTCGACCGCTTCTTCGCCGAACGCATCTTCGCCCCGCTGGGCATGCACGACACCTTCTTCCAGGTGCCCGCGGACAAGATTGATCGTCTCGCCGATTGCTGGACGATGAAGCAAGGCGAAGGCCGGGTGCTGTACGATCGCGGCGAAGCCTCGGCCTGGTCGCGCTTCCCCCGGCTGCTTTCGGGCGGCGGCGGGTTGGTCTCGAGCGCGCTCGATTACCATCGCTTCAACACGCTGATGCTCAACCGCGGCGAGCTGGACGGTGTACGGCTCGTCTCGCCCAAGACCGTCCAGCTGATGACCATCAACCATCTCCCCGGCGGCCGCGACCTCGCCAGCCTGTCGCGCGGGCTGTTCAACGAGACGACCAATGCCGGGGTCGGCTTCGGCCTCGGCTTCGCGATCAACCTGGACGTCGCCAAGACGATGATCCCGGGCTCGGTCGGCGAATTCTACTGGGGCGGCATGTTCTCCACCGCCTTCTTCGTCGATCCCGTCGAGCGGATTTCGATGGTGTTCATGACCCAATTTTCGCCGTCGATGCTCTACCCGATCCGGCGCGAGCTGAAGACGCTGATCTATTCGGCGCTCACCCGATGAGCGCCCCTCACCCCCTCCCGGCCCCGGCCGGAACTGCGAACTAGGAGTTCGAACGCATGTCCGTGATTACCACCAGCCGTCAGGGCGATGTCCTGATCCTCACCTCCGACAATCCGCCGGTGAACGCGCTCGGCGCGGCGGTGCGGCAGGGGCTGCAGGCCGGCATCGAGGAAGCCAAGGGCGACGACAGCATCAAGGCCGTCGTCATCATATGCGCCGGCAAGACCTTCTTCGCAGGCGCCGACATCACCGAGTTCGGCAAGGCGATGGCCGAGCCGTCGCTGCCGGTGCTGGTCGACGCGATCGAGGCGCTCGACAAGCCGGTGATCGCCGCGGTCCACGGCACCGCGCTCGGCGGCGGCTGCGAGGTCGCGCTGGCGTCGCACTATCGCATCGCCGTGCCCTCGGCGAAGTTCGGCCTGCCCGAAGTGAAGCTGGGCATCCTCCCCGGTGCGGGCGGCACCCAGCGCATGCCGCGCGTCGCGGGCGTCGAAGTCGCGCTGGAGATGGCGGCCAAGGGCGATCCGATCTCGGCCAAGCAGGCCAAGGACGCCGGTCTGGTCGATCGCCTCGCCGGTGAAGACAGCCTGCTCGCCGACGCCGTTGCCTTCGCGCAGGAAGTAATCGGCCAGCCGGTCTCGCGCTCCAGCGAGCGCCCGGTCACCGTCGATGCGGAGACCTTCGCCAAATTCCGCGCGACCAACGCCAAGCGCTTCCGCGGGCTCGACGCGCCGAACACGATCATCGACATCATCGAGCAGACCGCCGGCAAGCCCTATGCGGAAGGCGTCCAGGCCGAGCGCATGGGCTTCATGAAGCTGATCATGGGCCAGCAGTCGGCCGCGCTCCGCCACATCTTCTTCGCCGAGCGCAAGGCCGCCAAGATCGACGGCATCGCCGACGACATCCAGCTGCGCGACATCAAGCGCGTCGGCGTGATCGGCGCCGGCACGATGGGCGGCGGGATCAGCATGAACTTCCTCTCGGCGGGTGTAGCCGTCACCATCGTCGAGATGGCGCAGGACGCGCTCGATCGCGGCACGGCCACGATGCGCAAGAACTATGAGGCGACCGCCGCCAAGGGCCGCATGACCGCCGAGCAGGTCGAGAAGGCGATGGGCCTCCTCAAGCCCACGCTCAATTTCGACGATCTCGCCGAGTGCGACCTGATCATCGAGGCCGTCTATGAGAGCATGGACGTCAAGAAGGACGTGTTCGGCCGGCTCGACAAGATCGCCAAGCCGGGCGCGATCCTTGCCAGCAACACCAGCTATCTCAACATCGACGAGATCGCCGCCGCCACCAGCCGCCCGCAGGACGTGGTGGGGCTGCACTTCTTTTCGCCGGCCAACGTCATGAAGCTGCTCGAGATCGTCCGCGGCGCCAAGACTGCCGACGATGTGCTTGCGACCGCGATGGCGCTCAGCAAGAAGATCAAGAAGGTCGCCGTGATCGCGGGGGTCTGCTACGGCTTCATCGGCAACCGCATGCTTATGCCGCGCCAGGTGGAAGCCACCAAAATGCTGCTCGAAGGCGCCACACCCGAGCAGATCGACAAGGTCCATGTCGCCTTCGGCATGCCGATGGGACCGTTCCAGATGGCCGATCTCGCCGGTGTCGACATCGGCTGGCACCGCGATCCCAACCGCATCGAGAACATCCGCGACGCGCTCGCCGCCGAAGGCCGCTGGGGCCAGAAGAAGGGCGCCGGCTTCTACGATTATGACGAGAAGCGCCAGCCTTCGAACAGCCCGCGCGTCGCCGAGCTGATCGAGGAATGGCGCGGCAAGCTGAACGTGCCGAGCCACGAGATCACCGAGGAGGAGATCGTCGTCCGCACGCTCTACACCATGGTCAACGAAGGTGCGCTGATCCTGGCCGAGGGCATGGCCCAGCGGGCAAGCGATATCGATGTGGTGTGGGTCTATGGCTATGGCTGGCCCCCGTATCGCGGCGGGCCGATGTTCTGGGCCGACACCGAGGGCCTCAAGAAGATCGTCGAGGGCCTGGAGAAATACGGCTTCGACGTCGCCCCGCTGCTCCGCGAAAAGGCCGAGAAGGGCGAGAAGTTCAACCGGTGACAATCACTCTCCCTCTCCCGCCTGCGGGAGAGGGAGGGAGCGGCCGAAGGCCGCGGAAGGGTGAGGGTGCGTGGGGCAAGACGGAACACCCGTCACCCTCACCCTCCCACCGCCTGACGGCGGCGGGCCCCTCCCTCTCCCGCAGGCGGGAGAGGGGTTCGGTAGGAGAGGATGATGAACGAGCAGCTTGAGCAGTTCCGCATGGACACCCGCGCCTGGCTGGAGGCAAACTGCCCGCCCGCGATGCGCGCGCCGATCCGGTCCGAGAAGGACATTGTCTGGGGCGGGCGCAATCCCGACTGGGCGCATCCGGACCAGAAGCTGTGGATGGACCGCATGGCCGAACGCGGTTGGACCGTGCCCGACTGGCCGACCACATATGGCGGCGGCGGGCTCTCCCCGGCCGAGACCAAGATCCTGCGCGAGGAAATGAAGCGGATGGGGGCGCGTACCCCGCTCAACAGCTTCGGCATCTCGATGCTCGGCCCGGCGCTGCTGAAGTACGGCACCGAGGAACAGAAGCTCGAACATCTGCCCAAGATCGCCCGCGGCGAGATCCGCTGGTGCCAGGGCTATTCCGAACCCAATGCCGGCTCCGACCTGGCCGGCCTCCAGACCTGGGCCGAGGATGCCGGCGACCACTACATCGTCAACGGCCAGAAGGTGTGGACCAGCTATGCCGACAAGGCCGACTGGATCTTCTGCCTGGTCCGCACCAGCAAGGAGACCAAGCAGGGCGGGATCAGCTTCGTGCTGTTCGACATGGCCTCGCCCGGCGTTTCCACCAAGCCGATCCTGTTGATCTCGGGCTATTCGCCCTTCTGCGAAACCTTCTTCGACAATGTGAAAGTGCCCAAGTCCCAGCGCGTCCACGACGAGAACAAGGGCTGGGACGTCGCCAAATATCTGCTCGGGCATGAGCGCGAGATGATCTCGGGCATGGGGCTGGACCGCGCCGGCGGCAATCCGCTGATCGAGGGCGCGATCGCGACGATCGGGCTCGATGACCAGGGCCGGCTCGCCGATCCGATCCTGCGTGCCCAGATCGCGCTGTTCGAGGTGCGGATGCGTGCCTTCTCGGCGATGTCGGAACGCTTTCTCGACGAGCTCAAGGCCGGCCGCGCCCACCCCGCCCAGCCGAGCATGATGAAATATGTCGGCACCGAGCTGAACAAGCAGCGCCACGAACTCATCATGGCTGCCGGCGGATCGGACGCGCTGGAATGGGAAAGCGAGGCCTCGGCCAAGGGCGCCAAGCCCCGCGCCTGGCTGCGCACCAAGGCCAATTCGATCGAAGGCGGGACGAGCGAGATCCAGCTCAACATCGTCGCCAAGCGGATCCTGGAGCTGCCGGGCTGAGGGGCCCGCTTTCCCTCTCCCGCCCGCGGGAGAGGGAGGGAGCCGCCGCCAGGCGGCGGAAGGGTGAGGGTGTGTGGGGCGAGTGATGGCCCTTCCCTTCGCCCGACTCACCCTCACCCCGGCCCTCTCCCGCAAGCGGGAGAGGGAGAATGGAGATACCGATGCCGCTCTACCTCAACGACGAACAGACGATGCTTCGTGACACCGCGCGCGAGTTCGTCGCCGAACATGCCCCCGTCAGTCACCTGCGGGCCCTGCGCGACGCCAAGGACCCGACCGGCTTCAGCCGCGACCTGTGGAAGCAGTTCGCGGAGATGGGCCTCACCGGCATCCTGATCCCCGAAGCCTCGGGCGGCCTCGGCCTCGGCCATGTCGAGGCGGGCGTGGTGCTGGAGGAGATCGGCCGCAACCTCACCCCCTCCCCCTTCCTCTCCACCGCCGTTGCCGCGGTCGAGGCGCTGAAGGGCACCGCCCATGCCGATCGCTGGTTCCCCGGCATCGCCGCCGGCGAGGCGGTGATCGCCATCGCGCATGACGAGAAGCCCAAGTTCGGCCGCACCGTCGCCCTCAAGGCCGAGCGCGCCGGCAACGGCTTTCGCCTGACCGGCACCAAGCGCTTCGCCCATCACGCCCATGCCGCCGACCTGATCCTGGTCAGCGCGCGCACCGGCGGCAGCGATACGGAGCCGGCGGGCATCACCCTGTTCGCGATCGACCCCAAGGCCGCCGGGCTCGACCTCCGCCCCGAGCGCCTCGCCGATTCGAGCCTCGCCGCGCATGCCAGCTTCGACGGCGTCGAGGTCACCGCCGATGCGGTGGTCGGCGAGATCGACGCCGGTGCCGATCCCCTCGGCCGACTGCTCCGCGCCGCAGGGGCCGGTGCCTCGGCCGAACTGCTCGGCGTCGGCGCAGGCACGAGCGACATGACGCTCGGCTATCTCAAGGAGCGCAAGCAGTTCGGCATGCTGATCGGCAGCTTCCAGGCGCTCCAGCACCGCGCCGCGCATCTCTACAGCGAGCTGGAAGTCGCCCGCGCCGCGACGCTCAAGGCGCAGCAGCTGCTCGACGCCGGCGAGCCCGCCGACGAGGCCGTCGCCATCGCCAAGGCGATGACCGGGCTTGCCACCACGCTCGCGGTGCAGGAAGGCATCCAGATGCATGGCGGCATCGGCATGACCGACGAATATGACATCGGCTTCTACATGAAGCGCGCCCGCGTGCTCGCGGAAATGTTCGGCGATTCCAACTATCACGCCAATGCGCTGGCGGAGGCGGCCGGCTACTGATGACGGACGCGAAATCCCCCGAAGACCTGGTCGCCGGCCTCACCGCGCTGCTCGACGTCGAGACGCTCGACACGGATCTCTATCGCGGCGCGCGCCAGCCCGGCGGCGTCGGCCGGGTTTTCGGCGGGCAGGTGATCGGGCAGGCGCTGCAGGCGGCGCAGCGATCGGTCGAGGACGGCAAGGTCGCGCATTCGCTCCACGCCTATTTCATGCGCCCGGGCGACGAGAATTACCCGATCCTCTACCGCGTGGTGCGCGATTTCGAGGGGCGCAGCTTCGCCAATCGCCGCGTGATCGCGATGCAGCAGGGCAAACCGATCCTCAACATGGCGGCCTCGTTCCAGCTGCCCGCCGAAGGGCTGCACCATCAGGACGCGATGCCCGAGGTACCGCCGCCCGAGGACCTCCGCTCCGAGGCCGAGCTGCGCGAGGCAATCCGCGACCAGATTCCGGAGAAGTTCAAGCGCTTTTTCCTCCGCGCCAGGCCGATCGAGATCCGCCCGGTCAACCCGCGCAACTGGTTCCAGCCCGAACCCCGCGAGCCGCGGCAATATAGCTGGTTCCGCGTCGTCGCCCCCCTGCCCGACGACCCCGCGCTCCATCGCGCGATGCTCGCCTATGCCAGCGACATGACCCTGCTCGGCACCTGCATGCTGCCCCACGGCGTCAGCTGGATGAGCGGCGAGGTGCAAACCGCCAGCCTCGATCACGCCCTCTGGATGCACGAGCCGTTCCGCTTCGACGACTGGCTTCTCTATGCCACCGACAGCCCCTGGGCCGGACACACCCGCGGCTTCAACCGTGGCAACATTTACGCGCGCGACGGGCGGCTGGTCGCCAGCGTTACGCAGGAAGGGCTGATCCGCAAAACCTGAGCGATCGTTTTCATATCGATACCGTTATTATTACGCTTGATTATCCACGAGTCGTGCAGATAAGGCCGCACCGGGAGGTTTGGGGTCTTATCCTATGTCACATCGCGTTTTCGCGCTGTGCACGCCTCTCGCGTGGCTGCTTGCCGCGACGGCGCTGCATGCGCAAACTCTGGAAGATAGCGTCCTCGCCAAGATCAACGATGCTCGGGCCAACCCCCGAGCCTATGCCGACAGGCTGCGTGAATATCGCGGCTATTTTGATGGCGAGATCGTCTACCTGCCCGGCGACTATAACGGCGTGCTGACCAAGGAGGGCACCGCCGTGGTCGACGAGACGATCGCGTTCCTCGAACGGCAGGCGCCGCTGCCGGCGCTGACCCCGGCCGATATCCTGGCGCTGGCCGCGGTGGACTTTTCGCGAGAACAGGGAGCGCTCGGCGCGCGGGGGCACCGGGGCGCCGACGGCAGCGATCCCGGCGTGCGCGTGAAGCGACGCGGCGGCGATATCTTTGTCGGCGAGGCGATCGCCTATGGCTTCGACGATGCCGAACAGATCGTCCGCCAGATGATCGTCGACGACGGCGTTCCCGATCGCGGCCATCGCCGGCTGCTGTTCGATGCCAAGCTCAAATTCGCCGGGATCGGCTGTGGCCCGCACAGCAAGATGGACCATATCTGCGTCGTCGATGTCAGCGCGACCAAGGATGGCCGCCCGGTACGCGTCCGCTACGCGCAGCAGCGCTGATCGCCCGGCTACTTCCGGCCGAACAGCTTCTCGATGTCGCCATGCGCCAGCTTCACCCAGGTGGGGCGGCCATGGTTGCACTGGCCCGAATGGGGGGTGACCTCCATCTCGCGGAGCAACGCGTTCATCTCGGCGACGGAAAGAATGCGTCCGGCGCGGACCGACCCATGACAGGCCATGGTCGCGGCGACATGGTCGAGCCGCTCCTTGAGGCTCAGCGCCTCGTCGAAGCTGGCCAGTTCGTCGGCGAGATCGGTGACGAGGCCGTGGATGTCGCCGGTGCCCAGCGCGGCGGGTACCGCGCGGACCAGCATCGCGCGCGGGCCGAAGCGTTCGAGCTCGAGCCCGAAAGCCCGCAGCTCCTCGATGCGGGCCTCGAGCCGGTCGCAGCCTGGCTCGTCGAGTTCGACCACCTCGGCGAGGAGGAGCGCCTGGGACGGCACGGTGCCGCCGGCCATGGCGCGGCGCATGCGTTCGAGCACCAGCCGTTCGTGCGCGGCGTGCTGGTCGACCAGGACGAGGCCGTCCTGCGCTTCCGCCACGATATAGGTCTTGGCAACCTGCCCACGGGCGACGCCGAGCGGGAAGTCCGTGGCGAGCGGGGCTTCGTGGCGGGCGGGTTCGGCACGGGCATGCGGGGCGGCGGCAAAGAAGGTTTGGGAGTCGCGGACGGCGCCGGAGTAATGCCTTAGCCCCTCCCCTTCAGGGGAGGGGTTGGGGTGGGGCACTGTCTCACCGAGACCAAGCTGCGTCTTGGAATCCCTCCACCCCAACCCCTCCTCCAAGGAGGAGGGGCTAGAAGAAGAAACACCCCCCGGCTGCCACAGCCCCAGCGCCGCCTCGCTCGGCCGCTGCACGCTGCGATGCCCGGCCGCATCCAGCGCCCGCCGCAGCCCGCTGACGATCAGTCCACGCGCCAGCGCCGGATCGCGGAAGCGGACCTCGGTCTTCGCGGGGTGGACATTCACGTCGACCACTTCGGGCGGCACGTCGAGGAACAATGCCACCACTGGGTGCCGGTCGCGCGCGAGCATCTCGGCATAGGCCCCGCGCACCGCGCCGACGAGCAGCCGGTCCTTCACCGGCCGCCCGTTGACGAACAGATATTGGTGATCCGCCACGCCGCGGTTGAAGGTGGGGATGCTGGCGACCCCGCCCAGCATCAGCCCCTCGCGCTCGAAATCGATCGCGACGCTGTTCTCCTGCAGCGCGCGATCGGTGAGCGCCGCCACCCGCGCCGGTCGGCTCTCGCCCCCCTGCACGCTCAGCACCCGGCGCCCGTCATGCTCGACCGCAAAGGCGATGTCGGGCCGCGCCATGGCGAGCCGCTTCATCCCGTCGAGGCAGGCGGCATATTCGGCGCGGGTCGAGCGCAGGAACTTGCGCCGCGCGGGCACGCGACCGAACAGCGCCTCCACCCGCACCCGCGTGCCCGGCGGCAAGGCGGCGGGCCCCTCGGCGATCCGCGCCCCATTATCCACCGTCAGCGACCAGCCTTCGGCACCGCGCACCCGGCTCTCCAGCGTCAACTGCGCAACGCTGGCGATCGAGGGCAGCGCCTCGCCGCGGAAACCCAACGTCGCGACGTGCTCGATATCGTCGGTCGGGAGCTTGGAGGTGGCGTGGCGCTCCAGCGCAAGCGCCATTTCGGCGGGTGCCATGCCGCAGCCATCGTCGATCACCTCGATCAATTCGACGCCCCCGCCGGCCAGCTTCACGGTGATCCGTGTAGCGCCTGCGTCGATTGCGTTTTCAACGAGTTCCTTGAGGGCGCTGGCAGGGCGTTCGACCACCTCGCCGGCAGCGATACGATTGACGAGATGTTCGGGCAGGCGGCGTATTGACATGCCATCCGCTGTAGCCCAAGCGACGGCCTCCCGCGACCCGCATCCGCAACACCCCAGGCCGGCATGAACGCCGTCCCGGAAAGGGTTCGGGCCAAACAATTTGTGCGAGCAGCCGGACGGGGGGCGCCCAACCCGGCAGGACGGATCATTAAATGGCTTTCTCCCGCATTTTCAAATTCATGTCGCACGACATGGCGATCGATCTGGGTACTGCGAATACCGTCGTTTACCTGCGCGGACGCGGCATCGTCCTGAACGAGCCGTCGGTGGTGGCGGTCGAGACGCTGAACGGCGTGAAGAAGGTCAAGGCGGTAGGCGACGACGCCAAGCTGATGATGGGCAAGACGCCGGGGTCGATCGAGGCGATTCGCCCGCTGCGCGACGGCGTGATCGCCGACATCGATGTCGCCGAGGAGATGATCAAGCACTTCATCCGCAAGGTGCACGGGCAGCGCCGCTTCATGCGCTGGCCGGAGATCGTGATCTGCGTGCCCTCGGGCTCCACCTCCGTCGAGCGCCGCGCGATCCGCGATGCCGCGTCGAACGCCGGCGCCAGCCAGGTGTGGCTGATCGAGGAGCCGATGGCCGCCGCGATCGGCGCCGACATGCCGGTGACCGAGCCGATCGGCTCGATGGTCGTCGATATCGGCGGCGGCACCACCGAAGTCGCGGTGCTCAGCCTGCGTGGCCTGGCGTATTCCACCTCGGTGCGCGTCGGCGGGGACAAGATGGACGAGGCGATCGTCTCGTACGTCCGCCGCAACCACAACCTGCTGATCGGCGAAGCCACCGCCGAGCGGATCAAGCAGGAAGTCGGCGTCGCCAAGCCGCCGGTCGACGGCATCGGCAAGACGATCCACATCAAGGGTCGCGACCTCGTCAACGGCGTGCCCAAGGAAATCCAGATCAACCAGGGCCAGATCGCCGAGGCGCTGTCCGAGCCGGTCAACACCATCGTCGAGGGCGTCCGCATCGCGCTGGAGAACACTGCACCCGAGCTGGCTGCCGATATCGTCGACCAGGGCATCGTGCTCACCGGCGGCGGCGCACTGCTCCACGGGCTGGACGAAGTGCTGCGCGACGAGACCGGCCTGCCGGTGACCGTCGCCGACGATCCGCTGACCTGCGTTGCGCTCGGCACCGGCCGTGCGCTCGAGGATCCGATGTTCCGCGGCGTTCTCCTCCAGGTCTGACGAAAGGCCAACGGCGATGGCGCCGCCACGGAATCGGCGCTCGGGGTTCTCGCGACGGGCGCAATATGGGCTGTTCTTCAGCTATGTGGCGGCGATCGGCCTGTTGCTGATCGGCGGCGGGCTGGTGCTGGTCTCGCGCTATAACCCGCATCTGTTCGCCGCGCTGCGCAGCACCGTCGCCGAGGTGACCACCCCGGTCTCCTCGGGACTCGATACGGTGCGCCGCGGCGTGGGTAGCGTGCCGGTGGCGATCGGCAGCTATTTCGGCGTCCGCAGCGAGAATGCGCGGCTCAAGCGCCAGATCGACGCCGAGCGTGCCGCACTCCAGCGCGCGCTGGGGCTGGAACGCGAGAACCAGCGGCTGCGGCTGCTGGTCAAGGCGCGCGACGCCACGCCGGAGACGATCGTCGTCGCCCGGCTGGTCAACTCCTCCGCCTCCAGCACCCGCCGCTACGCCACGCTCAACGCCGGCAGCTGGCAGCGCGTCGGCCAGGGCCAGCCGATCCGCGACGGCGACGGGCTGATCGGCCAGGTGGTCGAAGCTGGGCCGAACGCCTCGCGCGTGCTGCTGATCACCGATCCGGACAGCACCATCCCCGTCCGCCGAGCCAGCGACGGCCTGCCCGCGATCGTCACCGGGAAGGGCGACGGCACGCTCGACGTGCGCGCGGCAAACGCCGCCGCCAACCCCTTCCGAACCGGCGACCTGCTCGTCACCTCGGGTACCGGCGGTGTGTTCCCGCCCAACATTCCGCTCGGGAAGGTCACGGCGACCGGCCGCGATTCCTCGACCGTCGCGCCCGCAAGCAACCCGGACATGGCCGATTTCGTCATGGTGCTGCGCGTGTTCCTGCCGGAGCCGGCGCCGCCGCCCCAGGCCTTCCCGACGCCTGCCGCTACCCCCAAGGCCAAGTGATGGCGCTCGACCTCCAGCCGCTGGGAGTGCCCTCACCGCGCCCCCGGGCGCGCTGGCTCGCACCGCTGTCGATCGCGGTCGCCTCGCTGGCGACGCTCCTGCCGGTGGTGGCGACCGTGCCGTTCCTGCCGCCCTTCGGCCTGCTGATGCTGCTCGGCTGGCGGCTGCTGCGGCCGGATGCGCTGCGCGTCTGGGTCGCCGCCCCGCTCGGGCTGTTCGACGACCTCCTCAGCGGCCAGCCCTTCGGCGCGGCGATGTTCCTGTGGATGGCATGCATGTTGATCATCGACGTGCTAGAGACGCGCATCGTGTGGCGCAATTTCTGGCAGGATTGGCTCATCGCCGCGGGCGCGACTGGCTTCGTGCTGATCGCGGGGCGCTTCCTCGCCTCCCCCATCTCCGCCAAGGTCGATGCGGCGCTGCTGCTGCAGGCGGGGGCTTCGGCGATGCTGTTCCCGCTCGCTTCGCGGCTGTGCGCCTGGCTCGACCGTGACGTGGTGAAGGCCTGAGCCATGGTGCGGATCACCGAAGCCGCCCAGACCTACAGCTTCTCCCGCCGCGCCGTCGTGCTCGGCGCGGCGCAGGGCGCCGTCGGCATGGTGCTGGCGGGGCGCATGGCCTGGCTGTCGGTGGTCGAGAACGAACAGTACAAGCTCAAGGCCGAGAGCAACCGGGTCAACAACACGCTGATCCCGCCGCGGCGCGGGTGGCTGCTCGACCGCAGCGGCAAGCCGCTCGCCAGCAACCGCACCGATTTCCGCGTGGACCTGATCCCCGATCGCATCGTCGACAAGGACAAGTTGCTCGCCGAGCTGACCCGGCTGCTCAACCTCGCGCCCGAGGATCTGGCGCGGATCGAGACCGACCTCAAGCGGGCCGGCGGCTTCCGCCCGGTGCAGGTGGCCGAGAATCTCGACTGGGACCGCTTCGCCGCGGTGTTGGTCCGCCAGCCCGAGCTGCCGGGCGTCGCCCCCACCCGAGGCTATGCCCGCCACTATCCGCTGGGCGCCGGCGTCGGCCACCTGATCGGCTATGTCGGCACCGCCTCGGCCGAGCAGTTCAAGGCAGACAAGGACCCGCTGCTCGTCACCCCCGGCTTCAAGCTGGGCAAGGACGGCCTCGAAAAGACGCTCGACAAGCGGCTGCGCGGCAAGCCGGGTGCCAAGCGCGTCGAGGTTACCGCGCACGGCCGCCCGGTCCGCGAGCTGGAAACCCGCGCCGACCAGCCGGGCGAGAGCATCAAGCTCACCATCGACGCGGGCCTGCAGGAATATGTCGCGCGACGGCTGGGCACCAATTCGGGCTCGGCGGTGGTGATCGACGTGAGCTCGGGTGACATTCTGGCCATGGCATCGATGCCGGCCTATGATCCGAACAGCTTTTCCGACGGCATCAGCCAGACCGAATGGAAGATGCTGTCCGAGGACGATCACGTCCCCTTGATGAACAAGGTGCTGCAGGGCCTCTATCCGCCCGGCTCCACCGTCAAGCCGATGAACGGCCTCGCGCTGATGGCGGCGGGCGTCAGCGCGCACGATCGCGTGGTGTGCTCGGGCGCGCTGCGCGTCGGCAACGGCGTGTTCCACTGCCATAAGAAGGGAGGGCACGGGCCGCTCGACCTCAAGAACGCCATCATGCAGAGCTGCGACATCTATTTCTACGAGATGGTTCGCCGCGTCGGCTATGATGCGATCGCCCCGATGGCGCGGATGCTGGGCCTCGGCCAGAAGTTCGACATGCCCTTCACCACCCAGCGCTACGGCACCGTGCCGGACAGCGCCTGGAAGCTGAAGAAATATCATCACCCCTGGACTGTGGCAGATTCGCTCAACGCCTCGATCGGCCAGGGCTATGTGCTGGCCAACCCCCTCCAGCTGGCGGTGATGGCGAGCCGGCTAGGCTCGGGCAAGATCCTGGTGCCCCGCCTGCTTGCCAATGGGCCCTCGGGCGCGCAGCCGCTGCCGGTCAGCCCAGAGGATCTCGCGATCGTGCGCGATGCGATGTACGGCGTGGTCAATGGTGGGGGTACCGGCGGCGCCGCGCGCATGTATGTGCAGGGCGTGGCGCTCGCAGCCAAGACCGGTACCGCGCAGGTCCGTCGCATCACCATGGCGGAGCGCCGCACGGGCGTGCTCAAGAACGGGTCGTTGCCGTTCAAGATGCGCGACCACGCGCTGCTGGTGTGCTTCGCCCCGCACGACAATCCGAAATATGCCGCGGCGATCGTGCTCGAGCATAACGGCCACACGATCCGCAACCTCGACGCGCCGATGATCGGCCGGGACATCATGACCTATCTGTTCGATCGCGACCTGGCGATGAAGACGCTGGCGGAGGCAGAGCCGACCTGGGGTGGCGACTATACCACGCGCATGGCCGCGCAGGGCACCGCCTTCCGCGCCGCGCAGGCGACGCCGCCGCCGCCGACGCCGGAGGATACCGAGGAAGCAGCCAGCAGCCTCGCCGATCAGGCTGCCAACAGCACCGCCGATTCGACCAAGCGCGACGTCGCGCCCACCGGCAGCGTGGAGGGCGACTGATGGCGCGGCCTGGTTACGGCATCGTTCCCACGCAGGTCGCGCAGCTGCCGTGGAAGGTGCTGTTCCTCGTGCTGGCGATCGGCGGCTTCGGCCTGGTCGTGCTCTATTCGGCGGCGGGCGGCAGCATCAAGCCCTGGGCGTTCAACCAGGGTATCCGATTCCTGTTGTTCCTCGGCGTCGCGCTTGCGATGTCGCGCGTGCCGGTGCGGTTCTGGTCGCAATGGTCGCTCCCCATCTACGGCGCGCTGGTGGTCGCGCTGCTCGGCGTGGAGGCGCTGGGCAAGGTCGCGGGCGGCAGCCAGCGCTGGATCAGCCTAGGCGGCTTCCAGTTCCAGCCCTCCGAGCTGATGAAGCCGATGATCGTGCTCGCGCTCGCCCGTTTCTACGAAATGCTGCCGGCCAGCGAGACGCGCAAGTTCGTGGCGATCTGGCCGGCCTGCGTATTGATCGGGGTACCGGCGCTGCTCGTCATCATGCAGCCCGATCTCGGCACCGGGCTGATGATCACCGGCTGCGGCGTCATGGTGATGTTCCTGGCGGGCGTGCCGCTGCGGCTGTTCATCGCCGGCGCGCTGGCGGTGGCGGTGGCCGCACCCCTTGCCTTCAACTTCGTGCTGCACGATTATCAGCGCAACCGCGTGCTGATCTTCCTCGATCCCGAGCGCGATCCGCTGGGCACCGGCTACCACATCACCCAGTCCAAGATCGCGATCGGTTCGGGCGGCATCTTCGGCAAGGGCTTCCTGCAGGGCACGCAGAGCCATCTCGACTATCTCCCCGAGGGCCAGACCGACTTCGCGCTGGCGACAATGATGGAGGAATGGGGCCTCGCCGGCGGCGTGTTCCTCATCCTCGCCTTCGGCATGCTGATCGCCTGGGGAATCGGCGTCGGCATGCGCGCCAAGACCCGGTTCGGGCGGCTGACCGCGGCGGGGCTTTCGGGAACCATGTTCCTCTATTGCTCGATCAACATGGCGATGGTGATCGGCTTGGCGCCGGTGGTGGGCGTGCCGCTGCCGCTGATCAGCTTCGGCGGCACCGCGGTGATGACCTTCATGCTGTGCCTGGGAATCCTCCTCTCGATCGACCGCGACGGCCGCACCAAGACCCGCTGGTGATTTTTTCATTTAGGGGCTTTACAAGCTGCGAGACGCGACGCTAAAGGCGCCCCTCCGAAGCGGCGGTGCCCCACCAAGGGCGCCATGCAGAAGCCGGATGGACACATAGCTCAGTTGGTAGA